>JBAVEE010000315.1:0-5281 GCA_049587575.1 Bradyrhizobium sp. | reverse complement strand
GCGCGACTTTCGCCATCCGCGCCCACATATAGGCGAAGGTGACGAGGCCGAACAACTGCATGTAATCGGTGGCGGCGGCGCCGGCATTGTCCGGCTTCATCATCGCATTCTGCATCAACCAGGTGGTGGCCTGCTGCAGATGGCCGAGCGCCGTGCTCAGCGGGGCGACATACGGCTTCATCGCCTCCTCCGCGCCATGATCCTTGGCGAACGCGGCGACCTCACCGAAGAAGGACATCACGGCGCGGCCGCCGTCGCGCGGCAGCTTGCGCCCGACGAGATCGAGTGCCTGAATGCCGTTGGCGCCTTCATAGATCATCGCGATGCGCGCATCGCGCACGAACTGCTCCATGCCGTTCTCGGCGATATAGCCGTGGCCGCCATACATCTGTTGCGCCAGCACCGCGTTGGAAAATCCGACATCGGTCAGAACGCCCTTCAAGACCGGCGTCATCAGCCCCATGTGATCGTCCGCCTCCTGCCGATCCTTAGGATCGCTGGAGCGGTGGGCGACGTCGCTCTTCAGCGCGGTCCACACCACCATCGCGCGCGCCGCCTCGTTGAAGGCGCGAATAGTGAGCAGCGTGCGACGCACGTCGGGATGCACGATGATCGGATCGGCCGGCTGGTCGGGCGCCTTTGGCCCGGAGAGCGAGCGGCCCTGCAGCCGATCGCGGGCGTAGGCAACGGCGTTCTGATAGGCGACTTCCGACTGCGCCAGCCCCTGGACCGCCACCCCAAGCCGCGCCTCGTTCATCATCACGAACATGCCCTGCATGCCCTTGTTTTCCTCGCCGATCAGCCAGCCGGTGGCGCCGTCGTAATTCATCACACAGGTCGAATTGCCGTGAATGCCCATCTTGTGTTCGATCGAACCGCAACTGACGCGGTTGCGCGCGCCGAGCGATCCATCGGCGTTGACCAGGATCTTGGGTACCACGAACAGCGACACGCCCTTGATGCCGGCGGGCGCACCCTCGATCCTGGCCAGAACCAGATGGATGATGTTTTCGGCAAGGTCGTGCTCGCCCGCGGAAATGAAAATCTTGGTCCCGGTAATCTTGTAGCTGCCGTCGGCCTGTTTGACGGCCTTGGTGCGCAACAGACCGAGATCGGTGCCGCATTGCGGCTCGGTTAGATTCATGGTGCCGGTCCATTCACCGGCCACCATCTTCGGCACGAACATCGTCTTCTGTTCGGGTTTGCCGTGCACGATCAGCGCCGCGGTCGCGCCCATGGTCAGGCCGCCATACATCGAGAATGCCATATTCGCCGAGCACTGGAATTCGTTGACGGCCTGGCTCAGCGTGACCGGCAATCCCTGCCCGCCATATTCCGTCGGCGCCGAGAGGCCGAGCCAGCCGCCTTCGGCCACCTGCCTGTAGGCTTCCTTGAAACCTTTCGGCGTTGTCACGCTGCCATCGTCATGGCGGCTGCAGCCCTCCAGGTCGCCAACGCGGTTGAGCGGCTGCAGCACTTCCTCGCTGAGCCTGGCCGCCTCACTCAAAACCGCCTCCCGCACGTCGGCGGAGGCATCGCTGAATCCGGGAAGATTGTCATAGCGGTCGATCTGGAACACGTCGTTGAGCAGGAAAGTGACGTCTTCCAGAGGGGCTTTGTAGATCGGCATGGGGTTCTCCCGGCAGGGGCATTGGCGGTGGCGTTGAAGAAGTTTTGCGGTGTTCCGAAAACAGACCTTAGCCGGTTCGGGAGGTGCTGGGGAATGAGCAAGGCGGCAAATATCCGGGCGACCATTGCGGCATTCCAGCCCCAGGCGATTCATCACGGCTTTGCGAGTTGCTCCCCCATCAAGCGGTGCAGCAGATTGATCGCCTTGAGCGGGCGCACCATGACCTTGAAATGCGCGATCCGGTCATCCTCGCTGAAGCTGATGATATCGACGCCGTTGAGCTTGATCCCCTCGATCACGTTTTCGAATTCGAGGACCACGCCGTTGGCGTTGCGCCATTCGCCGGTGTACCGGAAGCCCGGGCCGCCCAGCACCTTTTCCGCGCTCGACAGATATTTGAACGTGATGTCGCGCCCGCGCTGCGGCGTATGGACGACGGGGCTCTCGAACACCGCATCGGGATGAAGCAGATCCCAGAGCGCCGCGTGGTCATGGGACTTCATGTAGCCGTACCACTTGTCGAGGGCGGTCATGGTCATCAGATCTCCGGTCCGGGCGATGACGAAGTCGGGCACTGACAAGCGCGTCGGTCCCATTATGCACATTGACGCATATGCAACTTTATGCATAAAGTCAATGAAGGTTCGTAAGCGACGGAGGGCTGGCGTCTTGGCGCTCGGCGACGCGATTCTCGCATGCCTGACGGAACGTCCGATGACGGGCTATGAACTCGCCAAGACGTTCGATGCGTCGATCGGGTTCTTCTGGAAGGCCGACCATCAGCAGATCTATCGCGAGCTCACGCGGCTTCGCGACCGCGGCTACATTCAGGGCCGCGAAGTCGTGCAGTCCGGCAAGCCCAACAAGTTGGTCTACACCCTTACCCAGGAGGGCCGGACCGCGCTGAGGCACTGGGCCGCCCGGCCAAGCGTCCCGGCGTCGATCAAGGACGATCTGCTGGTGCGGCTCTATGCGCTCGACAGCGTCGATATCGAACCCTTGCGCACCGACCTGATGGCGCGGCTGGAACACCACCGCGACCGTTGTTCCCGTTACGAACGCATTCTCAACAAACGCTTCCCGCAGGGCACCGCTTCGGCGGCGGACTTGGGCAAGCTCCTAAGCCTGCGTCTGGGCGTGCGTCATGAGCAGGCCGTGGTGGAGTGGTGCGAAGAAGCGCTCGAGGCGTTGTCGGCTTTGTCGGTCGGGGCTGGCCGGACCAAGGTCGCTTCGATCCGCGACGCCGAATCCAGCGGTTAGGCGGTCGGCCGGCCGCAGTCCCGACGGCGCCGCCGTTCGGGCGGCCTCCGGGAAGCGACGGATTTTGCTTCCGACGTGAACTTTAAGGCGGCCCGGCGCCATTCCTTAACCGGTTATTTACCGTAACGCGAAAAAGTCGAGGTCAGAAGCAGACTACCTGCGCGAATTTCGGTTGTCTCCTGCCAGGGGACCCGCGGGGAGGCTGAAGGCGCAGGTGGCGCGCCGGATTCGGAACCGGACGAGAGCATGAATTCGCGCGTATCCTGGAGTAATGAAGGCATCGATCCATCCGTCCGGGAAAGGGCCGAGGCCGCCGCGCGCCGCGCCGGCATGTCGCTGAGCGACTGGCTCAATTCCACCATCGGCGATTCCGCCCCGCCCAGCTTTCGTCCGCCCTACGATCAGCGGCCGGCTACGCCCAGCCAGGAGAACCGCGAGGTCGCGGACATTCACCAGCGGCTGGATTCGATCACCCGGCAGATCGAGCGGATTTCTCAACCCAGGGCGCGCAGCGACGCGCCGCGCAGCGAAGCTCCGCGCAACGAGCCGACCGTCGCGCGACAGCTGAACGATGCCATCTCGCGCCTCGACGCGCGGCTCTCGCAGATCTCAAATCCCGCCCCGGCACGCCAGGCCGAGATGCAGGACAAGCAGCGCCAGACCGACATGGTCGAGCGCGCGGCGGCCCAGGTCTATCGTCCCTCGCCTCCGCTCAATCCGGCCTCGCTCGATTTCGCGATCGCGGAAATCGCGGCGCGCCAGAACGAGCTCGACAGCGTCGCGCCGCGGCAGATGCCGCCGCGCAGCGCGCCGCCGATCGCTCCGGCCGCGCCATCGGTGCCGGCTTACGCTCCGCCGGCAGCACCGGCTGCGCCCGCGGGCCCGGATTTTTCGTCGCTGGAGCGTCATCTCATCAAGATCACGAGCCAGATCGAGGCCTTGCAACGTCCCGATCACATCGAGCAATCGATCGCCGCTTTCCGCAGCGAGCTCACCGAAATCCGTCACGCCATTACCGAAGCGATGCCGCGCCGGGCCATCGAATCGATCGAGAACGAGATTCGCTCGCTGTCGCGCCGCATCGACGACACCCGCCAGAGCGGCACCGATGGCCAGGCGCTGGCCGGCATCGAACGCGCGCTGGGCGAAATCCGCGAAGCGTTGCGCTCGCTGACCCCCGCCGAGCAATTGACCGGCTATGACGAGGCGATCCGCAATCTCGGCGCCAAGCTCGATCTGATTTTGCGCGCCAGCGACGACCCCTCGACGGTCCACCAGCTCGAAGGCGCCATCGCGGCACTCCGCGCCATCGTCTCCAATGTCGCATCCAACGATGCCCTGGCGCGGCTCAGCGACGACGTGCACCTGTTGTCGTCCAAGGTCGATCAGCTGGCGCGCTCCGATGGCCATGCCGATTCATTCGCGCTTCTCGAACAGCGCATCGCCGCGCTGACTTCGTCGCTGGAAAGCCGCGAGCAGCGACCGGTGGCGCACGAAAACTCCGAGCACATCGAGAATGCGCTGCGGGCATTGTCCGACCGCCTCGACCGCATGCCGGTCGGCAACGACAACGCGTCCGCATTCGCCCATCTCGAACAGCGCGTATCCTATTTGCTGGAACGGCTGGAAGCCTCCACCGATCACCGCGCCGGCAATCTCGGGCCGGTCGAGGAAGGGCTGCAGGATATTCTGCGCCAACTCGAACGCCAGCATGCGAGCATTGCGGCCTTCGCCGACATCAGCCGGAACGCGCCTGCCCCGTCGGACAACGGGTTCGCCGATATCGTCAAGCGGGAATTGTCCGACATCCGTTTCAGCCAGGCCGAAACCGACCGCCATACCCAGGATTCGCTCGAAGCCGTTCACAACACGCTCGGCCATGTCGTCGACCGGCTGGCCATGATCGAAGGCGATCTGCGGGCAGTTCGCGTCCAGCCGGCGACCCCGGAGCCGGAAGCGCCGCCGGTTCCTTCCTATGCCGTGCCGCCGGTACCTTCCTTTGACGCGCCGGCTGCGGCGGCCCCTCCACGGGTCGCGATGGCGCCGCACCCCAAGCCTGAATTGCCGAATCCCGCCGCGGCACAGGAGCAGTTCGACGCGGCTCCACGGGAGTTCACCAAATCGGCAACGATGCCGCCCGCCGCCGTAGCGGCGCCGAGGGCAATCAGCGAAATTCTGGAACCGCACGCGGCGCAACCGCGCGTGGCGATCGAGCCGGGTCTGCCGCCCGATCACCCGCTCGAGCCGGGAACGCGGCCGGCCGGGCGATCCGCTTCGCCATCGGAGCGTATCGCCGCTTCCGAGAGCGCCATCAGCGAAATTCCAGGGGGTGCGAAGGAGCCCGTCAGCACCTCGAGCTTCATCGCCGCCGCGCGCCGTGCGGCCCAGGCG
>JBAVEE010000314.1:0-1811 GCA_049587575.1 Bradyrhizobium sp. | reverse complement strand
CTTCTCGATGATGTTGAGATAGGCGAGATGGTGGCGGTCGAACACGAGGTAGTCGCGGCGACGCACTTTTGGAATTTTATAGATCGGAAAGCAGATCGCCTGATACGCCATGATCCAGAGATCGAGCAGCGCGATCGGGGCGATCAGCGAATAGATCACCGGCGCGCTCAGGATCATCAACGGATTGGCGTCGATCAGGTAGCGCGTCGCCCGCGTCTTGAGCTCGCGATGGATCCGCAGCACCTCCTTCTCGAACACGATCCGGCGGTTTTCGATGCGGAAGCGCAGCTCCTCGCGCCGTTTCGCCAGTTCGGCCTCGATCTCGGCCTCGACCGATCGCAGCTTCTCCATCAACGTGTCGAGTTGCGTGGCCATGGTCTTTCCCTTCGGCTGCCTGGGCGCAAGGGGTCATGGAACGGCCGCCGATGCAACTCATTCCCGGGCACAAAAATCACGGCACATCTTCATCCGAAGGCTGTCAATCGCCGCAAAAATCCTTAAGTTTCGGCCATGCCCAAGACATCTGACAAGACATCTGAAAAGACATCCCAAAAAGCCGCCCCCAGCCCCGTTGCCGTCAAAGCCCTTAAAAAGGGCGACCATGTCTTCCTGGTGGACGGTTCCTCCTATATTTTCCGCGCGTACCACGCGTTGCCGCCGCTGAACCGCAAATCCGACGGGTTGCAGGTCAATGCCGTGCTCGGCTTCTGCAACATGCTGTGGAAGCTGTTGCGCGACATGCCGCCCGAGAACCGGCCGACCCATCTCGCCATCATCTTCGACAAGTCGGAAGTCACCTTCCGCAACAAGCTCTACCCCGATTACAAGGCGCACCGTCCGCCGGCGCCGGACGACCTCATTCCGCAATTCCCGCTGATTCGCGAGGCGGTCCGCGCCTTCGATCTGCCCTGCCTGGAACAGGGCGGCTTCGAGGCCGACGACCTGATCGCCACTTACGCCCGTGAGGCCGGCGAGCGCGGCGCGACCACCACCATCGTCTCCTCGGACAAGGACCTGATGCAACTCGTCACCGACAAGGTCACGATGTTCGACACCATGAAGGATCGCCGCATCGGCATTGCCGAAGTGATCGAGAAATTCGGCGTGCCGCCGGAGAAAGTGGTCGAGGTTCAGGCGCTGGCCGGGGATTCCACCGACAACGTGCCGGGCGTGCCCGGCATCGGCATCAAGACCGCCGCGCAACTGATCGTCGAATATGGCGACCTGGAGACGCTGCTCAAGCGCGCCTCCGAGATCAAGCAGCCGAAGCGGCGTGAGGCGCTGATCGAGAATGCCGAGAAGGCACGGATTTCGCGGCAACTGGTGCTGCTCGACGACAAGGTCAAGCTCGAGGTGCCGCTCGACGAACTCGCGGTGCACGAACCCGACGCGCGCAAGCTGATCGCGTTCCTGAAGGCGATGGAGTTTTCCACGCTGACCCGCCGCGTCTCCGAATATTCGCAGATCGATCCGTCGGATGTGCCCGCGGACGACAAGAACAGCAGCGGTGCGAGCGGCAAGTCGGCCGGTGCTTCGCCACCTCCCCCGCGTGCGCCGGCAGGCGACCTGTTTGGAAATCAGGATACCACCTCCTCCCCCTCGACCGCGAAGGCGAGCCCGTCCAGCCTCGGGAGGGCCCAGGGCAACCCGGACCAATCGAACTTCGTGCTCACACCGCGGGCGCTCGCCACCGCGCGCGCCGAGGAAGCGCGCAAAACCCCGGTCGACCGCGGCAAGTACCAGACCATTCGCAGCCTCGACCAACTCGATGGCTGGATCGCGCGAGCGCACGACGCCGGCCAGTTCGCGAT
>JBAVEE010000313.1:0-3149 GCA_049587575.1 Bradyrhizobium sp. | reverse complement strand
GGGCATGCAGATCTTCGATGCGGTCGATGCCGGTGAGTTGACCGAGGACGAAGCGGGCATGCTGGTGCGCTCGTTTCTTTCGGCCGGCATCGACACCACGGTCTATGGCCTCGGCAACGCGCTCTACTTGATGGCGCGCTATCCGGAACAATGGCGCACGCTCCGCGAAAACCCGAATTTGATCCGCGGCGCCTTCGAGGAAGTGTTGCGCTTTGAAGCGCCGGTCCAGACTTTCTTCCGGACCACGACCAGGGCCGTCGACGTCGCAGGTATGCACCTTGGTGACGGCGAGAAGGTCTTGCTGCTGCTCGCCGCGGCCAACCGCGACCCGCGCCGGTGGGACAACCCCGACACGTTCGATGTCACCCGTCGCGCGGCCGGCCACATGACCTTCGGCACCGGCATTCACGGTTGCGTCGGGCAGGCGGTGGCCCGGCTGGAAACGGAGGCGATTTTGACGGCGCTCGCCGGGCGTGTCGCCTCGTTCGACCTGACGGGCGAACCGGAGCGGCGGCTCAACAACACGCTGCGCGGGTTTGACACGATGCCGCTTCGCGTCGTACCGGTCTGACCCATGACACAGGGAACGGTTGTGATCGTCGGCGCCGGCCACGCCGGCTTCCAGGTTGCCGCGTCGTTGCGGCAGCACGGCTACGGCGAGCGGATATGTCTGATCAACGACGAGGCGCATCTGCCCTATCAGCGGCCGCCATTGTCCAAGGCCTATCTGAAGGGCGAAGGCCGCCCCGACAGCCTGATGTTCCGGCCGGACAAGTTCTATCGCGACCAGAACATCGAGCTGATCGGCGATCGCGCCGCGTTTATCGATCGCGCCGCGTGCCGGCTGTTGCTGGCGTCCGGCTCGTTTCTCGATTACGGGCATCTGGCGCTCGCCACCGGCGCGCGCAATCGCCTGCTTGATCTGCCCAACGCCAACCTTGGCGATGTCCGCTATCTGCGCACCCTCGACGAGAGCGAGGCGCTGCGGCAGCGCATCGGTTCGGCCCGGCATGCCGTTGTCATCGGTGCGGGCTTTATCGGCCTGGAATTTGCCGCCACCGCGCGCGCCAAGGGGCTCGAGGTGGACGTGGTTGAACTGGGAACGCGCGTCATGGCGCGCGCGGTCACCGCCGAAATCTCGGAATACTTCCAGGCGCGGCACACCGCGGCCGGAATCCGCATTCATCTCGGCGTGCAGGCCACCAGCATCGAGAGCCGGGGCGCCGACGTCGCCGGCGTCAGCCTCAGCGACGGCCGCCATGTGCCGGCGGATCTCGTGGTGGTCGGTGTCGGCGTCTTGCCCAACATCGAACTGGCGGCGGAAGCCGGCCTGCCGGTGGCGGCCGGGATTATCGTCAACGAGCAATTGTTGACCGCCGATCCCAATATTTCGGCGATCGGCGACTGCGCGCTGTTCGCAAGCCCGCGGTTCGGCGGCTCGCTGCGGCTGGAGTCGGTGCAGAACGCCACCGATCAGGCGCGCTGCGTCGCGGCGCGGCTGACCGGCGACGCCAAAACCTATGACGGTCTGCCGTGGTTCTGGAGCGACCAGGGCGACGACAAGCTTCAGATCGCGGGGCTCACCACCGGATATGACCGCGTGGTGGAGCGCGGCGATCGGCAGGCGCGATCGTTCTCGGCGTTCTGCTACAAGGCCGGACAATTGGTCGGAATCGAGTCGGTCAACCGCGCCGCCGACCATGTATTCGGGCGGAAGATTCTCGGTATGAACCGGTCGATCGAACCGGAACAGGCCGCCGATTTGAGTTTCGATCTGAAGGCTGCGCTGGCATAGGCCGGCTGGCCTTAGGCACTCGCCGCGAACTCCTGCTTGACGGCCTCGATATCGGCCAGCGTCGGCAATCCGGCTTCATTGCCGAGACGCTGGA
Organism: Bradyrhizobium sp.; assembly: GCA_049587575.1. GTDB lineage: Bacteria > Pseudomonadota > Alphaproteobacteria > Rhizobiales > Xanthobacteraceae > Bradyrhizobium. Next base: position 1,260 of record JBAVEE010000313.1, on the reverse strand, counting down.
TCTTGTAGGTCGATGCCGCGCGCGCGAAATCGAAATGGTCATGCCAGCTTTTGCCGGGACTGGAGAGATAGGAATAGACATAGGCGCCGTGGAACACGTCGCCGGCGCCGTTGGTATCGAGCACGCGGTCGCGCGGAATCGGAAGCGCGGGAAGGGTGTGCGTTGCGCCGGTCTCGTCATACCAGAGCAGGCCGCGTTCACCCTGGGTGACCCCACCGACCCGACAGCCGCGGCTCTTGAGGTAATCCAGCATCTTGTCGGGCGTCAGGTCCATCTGCTCGCACAGGCGCTCGGCGACGATGGCGACGTCGATGAATTCCAGCAGCTCGTGGGTGTTGGTCCGCAAGCCCCCGCCGTCGAGCGATGTCAGGATGCCGGCCTCGCGGCACAGTTTCGCGTAATGGATCGCAGCGTCCGGCTGGTGACCGTCGACGTGCAGCGCGCGGCAGCCGCCGAGGTTCAGAAGCGGGAAGGGATGGATATGCTCGTCGTCGCGGCAGCGCACGATGGCCCGCTTGCCGTCCTTGGGCATGATGAACGACAGCGACGAGGAATTGACCTTGCGTGGATGGATCGAGATTCCATACTTAGCGCTCATGTCCTGAAACATCCGCCCCAGCCAGTCGTTGGCGACGGTGGCGATCAGGTCCGGCACAATTCCGAGCTTGGCACAGCAGAACGCCGCGGTGACGGCGTTGCCGCCGAACGAGACCGCATAGGCCGATGCGACATGCTTCTCGTCGCCGGTCGGCATGTGGTCGGTAATGAAGGTCACGTCGATATAGGTTTGTCCGATGAAAAGAGCCTGCATTCGTTTTCCGTCGTGGCTGAGGGTGGTCCCGGCCGGCGCCATACATTAGCACCGGTTCTGCCGGATCATTCGCTAAAATTATTCGCAAGGCTTCCGGCCCTGATCGCTTGAGATAGCCTTATGGCGGGCCTACGACGTTGCAGGGGCAGTCCATTCCGTCGCGCCGATCCTGCACCCTCGGCGGTTCCGGGCTCGTGAGCGAGATCAAGGGAGGCGAAGATGACCGTCTGTTCCGGCCCGGTGTTCGGCACGGCGGCGAACACGCCGGGGCTTTTCCCGTGATCAGTGGCCTCGATCACCTCGTCGTACTGGTCGACGACATTGCGGCCGGCGCGAAGGCCTATGAAGCGCTGCTTGGGCGCAGCCCCTCATGGCGCAGCCTGAGTGACGGCTCCGAGGCCGTGCTGTTCACCCTTGACAACGTGACGCTCGAGCTGATGGCGCCGGCC
>JBAVEE010000312.1:0-2102 GCA_049587575.1 Bradyrhizobium sp. | reverse complement strand
TGTCAGCACGAGGGTTCTCTCTGACAAGCGCAACCGTCAAAGCGAGAGTCAAAATGACACCTACCGATCCACGCTACACCGCTGGAACTTCCCGCCGCAACGTCATCGTCGGCAGCGCCTTGGCGGCTGTGGCCACGACTATACCGGCGCTCCTCACGGCGCCAGCGAGCGCGGCAACTCCAATATCAAACCGAGGCGAAGGAACGAAAGCCATGAACATGATCACCACCAAAGACGGTGTCCAAATCTTTTACAAGGATTGGGGTCACGGTCAGCCGATTGTTTTCCATCACGGCTGGCCCCTGAGTTCCGACGACTGGGATACGCAGATGCTGTTCTTCCTCCAGCACGGCTATCGCGTTATCGGCATCGACCGCCGCGGGCATGGGCGCTCAAGCCAGGCGTCGGATGGGCACGATATGGACCACTACGCGGCCGACGCGGCGGCCGTGGTGGATCACCTGGACCTTCGAAACGCCGTACATATTGGCCATTCGACGGGCGGCGGTGAGGTGGCGCGCTACGTCGCGCGGCACGGCAGCGGGCGGGTCGCCAAGGCCGTGCTGATTTCCGCCGTCACTCCGCTGATGCTGAAAACGCCGGGCAATCCGGGCGGCCTCCCCGTCGAGGTATTCGACGGGCTGCGCGCCGGCCTGGCAGCCAACCGGGCTCAATTCTACCGCGACGTCCCGGCCGGCCCGTTTTACGGTTTCAACCGGCCTGGCGCGAAGCCGATCGAAGGTGTGATTCAGAACTGGTGGCGCCAGGGCATGATGGGTGGAGCGAAGGCCCACTACGATGGCATCAAGGCGTTCTCGGAGACCGATCTCACGGACGATCTCAGGAGCATCGAGGTGCCGACACTCGTGATGCAAGGCGACGACGACCAAATCGTCCCCTACAAGGACGCGGCCCTGCTCTCGGCAAAGCTCCTGAAGAACAGCACGCTGAAAATCTATCCCGGCTTTCCCCACGGCATGATGACCACACACGCTGACGTGATCAATCCAGACCTGCTGGCGTTCATCCGCGGATAACGCCACCCGACAGCGGTCTCCCGTTCCAAGGCGGGGGACCGTAGCCCGCTATAGGCGCGTGGTTTCAAACACCGGCAAAAAAGCCCGCAATCCTCCGCCACTTCGAAAAAATGGGATTCATTGGCCGACCGCGCGACGGGTCCGCCATTGGCCTCGATTTCCGACTGCATCGCCCCGGCGATTCGTTCGACGGCACAGCGTCAGCTCCGCCAAATTGATGGAAGGCATCGCGGCATCACACGAGGCCTTGAGCAGACCCAGCGCGAAGTCGTGACGCTGCGATCAGGCCGAGATGTCGGTAATCATCCCGGTCTGCTTGTCGCCGCCATTCTGCATCTGCTGCTTGATCATCTGCTGAACTTGCTGTTCGACCTTCTGCTTTTCGGCCGGGGGCATCGCCTTGAACTGGTCTTCGGTGATGCCGAGCTTATTCAACATCTGGGCGAATATGCGCTGGGCCGGCGTCATCTTGGCGTATTGCAGAAACTGCTGGACGGCCGAACCTTGATCGGGTTGCCCGGTCAGGCTTGACGAAGACGGCACCGCCGAGGAAGACGATGACGAAGCCGAGGAGGGTTTCGTAAAGATGCCCGTAGTCCCGGAAATTCCCGGAAATGAAATCGACATGGCCAGCTCCAACTGCTGCTCATATCAAGCAACCGGCATGCCAAAGGACGGAGAGCGAAAAATTTAAAGTTTTCAAAGGACTAGTGGTACAACGCGGGCGACAAAATTGCCGGGTGAGACGCGGTGAGAAAAATCTGCCGGGAAGGAATTTCCCGGCGTATGCACCAATCTCAGCTCTATGGCGGTTTCGAGCGAGCGTCGTGGCCATCGACACGTTGATGTGCGGGCCTCTTCGGTCGGTTGCGGTGCTGCAAGGTGGCGAGCACGGCAATCGCCCATCGCGCTAGACCATGCCTAATCGCTGCCACTGTTCTGATATGGCCTATTTACCGGGATTTCACCGCGCCGGGAGTTGCAGCGTTGCTCTTGCATAGTCAGGCGACGGAATTGACGCCTGCTGTCGCGGACGAGGCCGCGCCCACCGTCTTGTTGTAGGCG
>JBAVEE010000311.1:0-15042 GCA_049587575.1 Bradyrhizobium sp. | reverse complement strand
CTTCCACACCGACGCCTTCGACAGATCGGGCGCCTTCTTCCAGCGGGTCTCCACCAGGCCGCAGCGGATGTTGGTGCCGCCGATATCGACCGCGAGGATGCTGTCATGGGCCTCGAAAATCCACGATGGCGCCAGGTGCAGGCAGCCGATCAGGCCGGCTTCGTCGGGGTGAAAGCGGATCGGCACCAGATCGACCTTGAACCCGTCGGCCTTGAGCAGGATGTCGGTGCGCGCGATCGCGAGTTCGCCGACCCGGCTCTGCCGAAAACCGCCGCCGACCACGATGCGCTCGGTGTCGGCCCAGGCCTTGGTCTTCAGGAAGCGCGACGTCACATGGGCCAATTCGCCGGCGAATTCCTCGATCGCGCCGTGCACCAGCGCGGCCGCGCCGATGTCCTCGCCCACCAGCGTCTCGTCGAGCGTGCCCTTGCTGATGGCATCGGCGGATTTGTTGCCGAGCGGATCCTCGCCGTTCTTCTTCAGCGGCTTGCGCAGGCTATCCAGGATGTCGCGGAATGCGCCCTTGCTGGCGCGGTCGCCGAGGAAGCCGTCCTCGTCTTTCAACTCGATATTGAAGCTGTCGACGTCGACCGATGGCAGGCGCGCGGCGCCGTGCCGGCCGATGCCCGCGGTAGTTAATGTGTCTTCAGCCATTTTTTGCCCCGCCGCTGCCAGAATCCCGAAACAACGAACAGGGAACCGGTTGGTTTCATGGGTAGGCGTGGGCGGCCCGAGGGCCGGTCAGGGCCCATAAAACCGGCCCAATGCTTCGGATTTGGCTCCTATTTGGCCCACTTTGCCTTGACTCAAGGCCGCCAGCGGCTATAAGTCCCGCACCCGGCGCGGGATATTTCTCGCGCTGTTTATTTTTGCGCGGCTCAAGGGGTTAACCCCGATCGCGCGGAAATCGAACCCATAACGACTGAAGAAAAAGCCGGCCCGGACTTGTCCGAGGCCGGGATCGAACACGAAGGAATTAAACGATGTTCGCAGTCATCAAAACCGGCGGCCGGCAATACCGCGTCGTTCCGGATGATGTGCTCGAGATAGGCAAGATCGCCGGCGATGTCGGAACGATCGTGCAGCTTGGCGAAGTTCTGCTGGTCGGCGGCGAATCCCCGGTGCTCGGCGCACCCACGGTCCCCGGCGCCTCGGTGGCGGCCGAAGTGCTGCAGCACAAGCGCGGCCCCAAGGTCATTGCGTTCAAGAAGCGCCGCCGCAAGAATTCGCGCCGCAAGCGCGGCTATCGCGACGAGATCACGGTGCTGCGCATCACCGAGATCCTGACCAACGATAACAAGCCGACCATCGGGCCGCGCCCGAAGCGCGAGAAGCCGGTCATAGCGGCGCCTTCGGATGGCGACGACGAGGCCCCGAAGGCCGCGAAGAAAAAGGCAGCCCCCAAGAAGGCGGTTGCCAAGAAGGCGGTTGCCAAAAAGGCCCCGGCCAAGAAGACGGCCGCGAAGGGCAAAAGCGACAAAAAGTGAAGCGCTTCAAGGGAAGCGTGACATAAAGTGAAATGATTCCGTCAAGGAATTGATTTAGAGACTAGATAGAAGCTGGAGACGGGCCATGGCTCACAAAAAAGCAGGCGGTTCATCACGTAACGGCCGGGATTCCGCGGGCAAGCGCCTTGGAATCAAGACCTATGGCGGCGAGCATGTGATTCCCGGCAACATCATTGCGCGTCAGCGCGGCACCACCTGGCATCCCGGCCTTAATGTCGGCATGGGCACTGACCACACTTTGTTCGCCAAGATCGAGGGTCGCGTCGAGTTTCGTGCAAAAGCCAACGGCCGCACCTTCGTATCGGTAGTTCCGATGACGGAAGCTGCGGCCGAGTAAACGGTGGACACAATGAGTCCGCCGGGTCCTGTTGAACCGGCGGAGCTCGTAAAGGCTCCAAGGGGGAGGCGGGAAACCGGCCTCCCCTTTTTGTTGCGCGCGTTTTGCTATCGGAACACGCGCAATGGCCAAAGAGCCCAGGTTCCAGGAGCCCGACATGCTGCAGGACGTGCCGACCCCGACATTGCGCAAGGCTGATCGCTGCGTCCTCGAGACCGAGCGGCTGATGCTGCGCAGGCCGACGCTCGCGGACGTAAAAGCAATCGCGCGCCTCGCCAACGACCGCCGCATTGCGGAGAACGCCCGCCGCCTGCCGCATCCCTATTCGCAGGAGCATGCGGTGGATTTCGTGCGCGGAATCGCCAACGACCGCCGCGAAACCGTGTTCCTGGTCGAAAACAATCATGCGCCGATCGGCATGGTCGGCGTGGACTGGCGCGAGCCGGAGACGCCGGAACTCGGCTATTGGCTCGGCGTGGAGTATTGGGGCCAGGGCTTTGCCACCGAAGCGGCGCGCGCGGTGATCGATTTCACGTTCGAGGAATACGATGTCGAGCAGTTGATCTCGGGCGCGCGGGTCGCCAACCCGGCCTCGCGCAACATTCTGGAGAAATGCGGCTTCCAGTGGAGCGGCGTCGAACTGCATCGCTTCGAGGCGCTGGGATCGTCGACCCCGGTCGATTGCTTCCGCCTTTCGCGCGGCGTCTGGGCGTCGCTGAAGAACTGGGGCAATTCGACGCGGAGAGAGCGGTAGCTTGCTTCATCCTGCCCTGGAGGGCAGCCGCGGGTAAGGGAGTTCATGCCGGCGGACTGACCACCGCCTCCCCGCTTCCGAGCTGCCGTTCGCGCAGGAAAATGTAGAGCCCGGCGCCGACGATGATGGCCGCGCCCAGCGCCGTCGGCGGCTGCGGCACATCGCCGAACACGACGTAGCCGAACATCACCGCCCACAGGATCATCGAATATTGATACGGCGCGACCGTGCTCGCCGGCGCGAGCTTGAGCGAGCGGTTGACGCAAAGCAACGCGCCAACCGAGATCGCGCCGGCGGCGAAGAACAAGCCCAGTTGGCTCCATGTGGGCGTGATCCAGCCGAACGGCGCCACCACGATGCCAAACACCAGCGTTCCCGAAAACTGCGCCGAGGCCAGCACGATGTCGGGCGTCGCGCGCAACGAACGGGTGATCAGCAGCAGCCCGGAAAAGGCCAGGCTGCCGGCGAGCGCAATCATCGCGGGCCATGTCACGGCCTGAACCGAGGGCTGAAGCGCGATCAGCACCCCGCAGAACCCGAGCAGAATGGCGCTCCAGCGCCGCCAGCCGACCCGTTCGCGCAGCACCATGGCCGACAACGCGGTGACGAAGATCGGCGTCGCCATGTAATAGGTGACGACATCGGCAAGCGGCAGATAGGCAGCGGCAAGAAAGAACGCCGCGATCTCCAGCGTCGAGAGCGCGACCCGCACAAGCTGAAGCCAGGGCCGCTCGATCCGCCGGAATTCGGCGCGCCGCCGCCACATTGACGGCGCCAGCAGCGCCAGCGCCGCGCTGGCGCGCAGCAGCATCAATTGCCCGACCGAATAGGTGGCGACGATGAATTTACCCAGCGCATCGCCGAAGGAGAACATGCAGACGGCGGCCAGCATCAGGGCGATGCCGGCCAGACGGGCGGAACGATCGTCGGCCGCATTGGAGATGTTGGCGATGGTGCCCATAAAGCTTTCTCAGCAGAGCCAGGCGTTTGGGAGACCGAGTATCAGGTCGCGGAAATTCTCTCCAGCGTCATTCCGGAATGCGCCTGTTGGCGCGGGCCCGGAATCCAGACTTCCGATGTCGGCGATGGATTCCGGGCTCGCTCGTTTCATTTGCGCCCGGAATAGCGGGTGATTGCCGCCATGACCCCTCTGCGATACCGGTAGGTCGTCGGCCGCTTCGCAAACCGTCCAGCAGGAAATCAGCCATGACCGAGTTCGATCCCGCCTTGCATCGCATGGTGCCGGAGCAGCGCTGGTTCGAGGATTTTTCACTCGGCGAGCGGTTTGTCATTCCCAGCCGCACCATGACGTCGGCGGTATTCGCGGCCTTTCAGAGCGCGAGCGGCGACACCCACCCCGTGCACTACGATGCCGAATATTGCCATGCCCGCGGAATGCCGAACCTGCTGGCCCATGGCTTCCAGACCCTGATCCACACCGCTCCGGGAGCCGGGCTGTTCCCCTTCATGGTGGAGGAATCGCTGGTCGGCTTCCTCGAACAGTCGAGCCGGTTCCTGAAGCCGGTATTCGCCGACGATACGATCTACCCCGCGCTCGAAGTGACGGAACTGACCGCTCGACGCACCACCGGTGTGGTTGGCTTGCGCTCTACCGTGTTCAACCAGCGCCGCGAACTGGTGCTGGAGGGTCTGCAGAAGTTCCTCATTCGCCGGCGGCCGGCTCAGCCCCAATCGGCACCGGCCGGTATCTGAGAAGCGCGCCTCCCACCGGGAGGATTGGTTAACCGCTGGGCCGGTGCTTCGCCCCGCGCCCAATGCCTCGGGAAGGCCCGAAAATATTGGCTTTTCGCGATATTTTCGCAGGTAAAGGTTGCCGCAACAACCTCCCTGCCTTACCTATAACCCCATGAAATTTCTTGATGAGGCAAAAGTCTACATCCGCTCCGGCGACGGCGGCAACGGCTGCGTGGCGTTCCGCCGCGAGAAGTATATCGAGTTCGGCGGACCGAGCGGCGGCAATGGCGGCCGCGGCGGCGACGTGATCGTCGAGGCGGTCGACGGACTGAACACCCTGATCGACTACCGCTACCAGCAGCATTTCAAGGCGCAAAAGGGCACCAACGGCATGGGCAAGGATCGCCATGGCGCCAACGGCAAGCCGATCATGCTCAAGGTGCCCGTCGGCACGCAGATCTTCGACGAGGACCGCACAACGCTGATCCATGATTTCACCACGCTCGGCGAGAAATTCGTGCTCGCGGAGGGCGGCAATGGCGGCTTCGGCAACGCGCATTTCAAATCCTCCACCAATCGCGCGCCGCGCAACGCCAATCCCGGCGAGGTCGGCGAAGAACGCTGGATCTGGCTGCGGTTGAAACTGATCGCGGACGCCGGCCTCGTCGGCCTGCCCAACGCCGGCAAGTCGACCTTTCTCTCCAAGGTCAGCGCCGCCAAGCCGAAGATCGCCGACTATCCGTTCACGACCCTGCATCCGCAACTCGGCGTCGTGAATGCCGATGGCCGCGAATTCGTGCTGGCGGATATTCCGGGGTTGATCGAGGGCGCCCATGAGGGCGCCGGGCTGGGGGATCGCTTTCTCGGCCATGTCGAGCGCTGCCGCGTCTTGTTGCATCTGGTGGATGCGACCAGCGAACATGCGGGCAAGGCCTACAAGACGGTGCGCACCGAGCTTGATGCCTATGAGGGAGATCTCGCCGACAAGATCGAGATCGTCGCCCTCAACAAGATCGATGCCGTGACGCCGGACGAGTTGAAGAAGCAGAGGGATCGGCTGAAACGCGCGGCCAAAAAGACGCCGCTGCTGATCTCGGGCATCACCGGCGAGGGCGTCACGGAGGCGCTGCGGGCGCTGGCCGAGGTGATCGGCGAAGCCCCGGTGTCGGGCAAGGCCAAGGGCGCAGCCCAGGCCGAGCCGTGGGCGCCGGCGACGACCTGACGTGTCGCAGATGAATTGCCAGTATTAAGCTACTCTCACCCGCGAAGCTCTGCCGCAAAGTCCGATCCATGGCCCGCCCCGCCCTGAAAAACTTCCGCCGCATCGTCGTCAAGGTCGGCTCGTCGCTGCTGGTCGATTCCGATGCCGGCGAAGTCCGCACCGCGTGGCTGGCGGCGCTGGTCGCCGATCTGGCAAAACTGCACGGCGAGGGGCGCGAACTCCTGATCGTCTCGTCCGGCTCGATCGCGCTCGGGCGCAGCCGCCTGAAGCTGCCGCGCGGTCCCTTGAAGCTCGAGGAGAGTCAGGGCGCCGCCGCCGTGGGGCAGATCGAGCTGGCGCGGATCTGGTCGGAGGTGCTTGGCGCTCACGGCATCGGCGCCGGACAAATCCTGGTGACCCTGCAGGATACCGAGGAGCGCCGCCGCTATCTCAATGCGCGCTCGACCATCGCCAAGCTGCTGGAGTGGCGCGCGGTGCCGGTCATCAACGAGAACGACACGGTTGCCACCAATGAAATCCGCTATGGCGACAACGACCGGCTCGCCGCTCGCGTCGCCACCATGGCGAGCGCCGATCTTCTGATCCTGCTGTCGGATATCGACGGTCTCTACGATGCCCCTCCCGGCGCCAATCCGAACGCAAAACTGATTCCGGTCGTGGAGTCCGTCACCTCGGAAATCGAAGCGATGGCGGGGGCCGCGGAATCCGAACTGTCGCGCGGCGGCATGCGCACCAAGATCGAGGCGGCGAAGATCGCAACCACGGCCGGCACGCATATGCTGATTGCGTCGGGCAAGATCGAGCATCCGCTGCAGGCCATCGCCAATGGCGGGCGCTGCACCTGGTTTCTGACGCCGGCCAACCCGGTGACCGCGCGCAAGCGATGGATCGCGGGCTCGCTCGAACCCAAGGGTACCCTGACCATCGATGCCGGCGCGGTGAGCGCACTGCGCGCCGGCAAGAGCCTGTTGCCGGCCGGCGTGATCCGGGTCGACGGGCAATTCGCCCGCGGCGATGCCGTGCTGGTGCGCGGTCCCGACACCCATGAGATTGGCCGCGGCCTTGTCGCCTACGACGCCGACGATGCCGACCGGATCAAGGGCCGCTCGTCGCCGGACGTGATGGCCATCCTCGGCGTCAGCGGGCGGGCGGAGATGATCCACCGCGACGATCTGGTGGTCGGCCCGAGCGCGGCATTTTCCCAGAGCTAGGCCAATGGCCGAGCGGCCGCAGACCCGTTCTCCGGCCGTGCTGCCCCGCGAGCCTGCCGTCACCGCCCTTCGAAAAACCTGGATTTCCATGCTAGGACTTGGTCTTAACTGAGGCTGAAACCGACATGACCGCGCCGCTGAAGGCGATCGAGGCAAACGCCGATTTGCCTGCGCTGATGACCGATCTCGCCGCCCGCGCGCGCGCCGCCGCGCGGGTGCTGGCGCTCGCCAGCCCCGAGCAGAAAAACCGCGCGCTGGACGCGATCGAGCACGCCCTCCGCAGCCATGCCCCCGCAATACTTGCCGCGAATGCCGAGGATGTCGCTGAAGTTCGCGCCGGCGGCGCCAGTCCGGCCTTCATCGACCGGCTGACGCTGACGCAAGGCCGCATCGATGCGATGGCCGAGGGTGTCGCTACCGTGCGCGCGATCAAGGATCCCGTCGGGGTCGTGACCGAAAGCTGGCGGCGTCCCAACGGCATGACCATCGAGCGCGTTCGCGTACCGCTCGGCGTTATCGCCGTGATCTTCGAAAGCCGCCCCAACGTCGCAGCCGATGCCGGCGTGCTGTGCCTGAAATCCGGCAACGCCGTCATCTTGCGCGGCGGCTCGGACAGTTTCCGGTCCTGCCGCGCGATCCATGACTGCCTGGTGCAGGGATTGCGCGAAGCCGGTCTTCCGGAGCAAGCCATCACCCTGGTGCCTACCCGCGACCGCGCCGCGGTCGGCCTGTTGCTGACGGGGCTGAACGGCGCCATCGACGTCATCGTGCCACGCGGCGGCAAGAGCCTCGTCGCGCGCGTCGAGGCGGAAGCGCGCGTGCCGGTATTCGCGCATCTGGAAGGCGTCAATCACGTCTACGTCGATCATGCCGCCAATCTGGAAATGGCGAAATCGATCGTCCTGAATGCCAAGATGCGCCGTCCCGGCGTCTGCGGCGCGGCCGAAACCCTGCTGATCGATCGCAAGGGCGCATCGACCAGTCTGAAGCCGCTGGTCGAGATGCTGATCGATGCCGGTTGCGAGGTACGCGGCGACGACGCCGTGCAACGAACCGATCCCCGGGTGAAGCCGGCTTCCGACCAAGACTGGGATACCGAATACGAGGACGCGATCATCGCCGCGAAACTGGTCGACGGCGTCGACGAGGCGATCACCCATATTCACGATCACGGCTCGCACCACACCGATGCGATCGTGACCGAGGACGAAGCGACCGCCCGCAAATTTCTCGACGAGGTCGATTCGGCGATCGTGCTGCACAACGCATCGACCCAGTTCGCCGACGGCGGCGAATTCGGCTTTGGCGCCGAGATCGGCATCGCCACCGGTAAATTCCATGCCCGCGGCCCCGTCGGTGCGGAGCAACTGACCAGCTTCAAGTACCGCGTGCACGGCACCGGGCAGATCCGGCCGTGAGCGGCCATCGCGTTTTCGAGCGGAGCGCGCCCTCGGACTTGATCCGCGAGCGGAAGCCGGTTCGCGTGAAGAGAGCTCGTCAAAAAATAGAATATCGCGCAGGCGGTGGCGCCGTTGAATAAAGCTTCAGTCGCGTCGCGATCCGCTGCTTCAGCCATCCCGCTCTATTCCAACGGCATGCGCATCGGCCTGCTCGGCGGTTCCTTCAATCCGCCGCATGTCGCCCACCGCGCCATCAGCCTGTTCGCGATCAAGCGATTGAAGCTCGACCGCGTGTGGTGGCTGGTGACGCCGGGCAATCCGCTCAAGGATGCTGGCGCGCTGCATGATCTCGACGAACGCGCCGAGGCCGCGCGCCGGATGGCCGGCGATCCGCGCATCGATGTAAGCTGTCTCGAATCCGTCATCGGAACGCGGTATACGATCGACACTGTGAGATATCTGCGCCGCCGCGCTTCCGGCCTGCGCTTCGTCTGGATCATGGGCGCTGACAATCTTGCGCAATTCCACCGCTGGCAAGACTGGCGGCGCATCGCATCCGAGGTTCCGATCGCCGTGATCGACCGTCCGCCGCAAAGTTTTCGCGCCCTGGCTTCACCCGCGGCACAGGCACTTGCGCGCTACCGACTGCCCGAGAATCAGGCTGGCAGGCTCGCCGACCAGCATGCGCCGGCCTGGGTTTTTCTGACCGGCATGAAATTGAGCCTGTCTTCGACCGGTCTGCGGAACCTCGACGGTAGCTGGAGGACGAAGTGACGGGGCGGGGGCTCTATGAGCGGCGCCAAAGTTCCGAAACGAGGTACTGGATATTGAAACCGTTAACCCCACATGCATAGTATGGTCTGCGGACAGCCGAAGGATTCGGCTTTCGCGATACAGTGAAAGGAATGGTCCCTGGCCACATCTGTATTGTCCAAGTCTGTTTTACCCAAGGCATCCAAACCCGCGCGTAAAACATCGACCCAAGCTGCGGCCTTGAAGGCGCAACCCGACGCCGACAAGACCCTGAATCTGATCCTCTCCCGCCTCGACGATATGAAGGCGGAAGAAACGGTCACCATCGACCTTCGCGGCAAGTCTGCATTTTCCGACTACATGATCGTCACCTCGGGCCGGGCCAACCGGCACGTCGGCGCGATCGCGGAAAATGTCGCCAAAGGTCTCAAGGAAGCCGGAATCAAGAACATCCACGTCGAGGGCTTGCCCAATTGCGATTGGGTGCTGATCGATTCCGGCGACGTGATCGTGCACATCTTCAGACCCGAGGTGCGTGAGTTCTACAATCTGGAAAGATTGTGGACCCAGGGCCCGACGGCGGCGAAGGCGATTTAACCGGCCGATGTGAATCGGCCGAGCGCGGGCCGGCGCGCCCGCATGCCGCAGAAGCGGATCGTCGCTTTTGCGCAAAACATGCCTGCAATTGATTGATTTAGAGAGCTTAACGCGGCAAACGGGTTCTGCCCTCGGATCAAATCCGGCGGCAGGTTGCGCCGGAACATGCACTCATGCGCCTCATCGTCATCTCCATCGGGCGGCTGAAGCAGGGCCCGGAACGGGAACTGGCTGAGCGCTATCGCGAACGGTTCGACGACATCGGCCGCAAACTCGGATTTCGCGGCCTTGAGATTCATGAAATTCCGGAAAGCCGCGCGCGCGACGCTGCGTCCCGGATCGCCGACGAGGCCGCGGCGATGTCGGCGGCAATCCCCGCAAAATCGGTCGTGGTGGCGCTCGACGAGCGCGGCGACAATATCGACAGCGGCGCCTTTGCCCTGCATCTTGGCCGCTGGCGGGATGATCAGGTCGCCAATACTATTTTCCTAATCGGCGGCGCGGACGGACTTTCGCCCGAATTGCGGCGCATGGCAAAGTTGAGGATGGCGTTCGGCTCCGCGACCTGGCCGCACCAAATGGTTCGCGTCATGCTTCTGGAACAGGTTTACCGGGCCGCGACCATCCTGGCGGGGCACCCCTATCATCGCGCCTGAGGCGCGCAACGCAAAGCACTGAAAGCACAGAATTGGACTCGATGCTGCCAGCGGGGAACCTTCCTTCCTACCCGGACACCGTTCGCGGCGGCTCGCTCACCTCGGCCCGCGTTTCGCTTTCGGTCGCGCTGTTGTCCGCGGGCTTTGCCGGAATGAGCCTTTTGCCCGCGGCTGCACAGGTCGCCGAATCGACCCCGCAGGCGGCAGCCGCTTCGCCCGATGCCATCAGGCAGCGTGAGCAGGAACTCGAAGCAGCCCGCAACCAGCAAAAAAGCGCGGCTGAATTGCAGCAGAAGCTCAAGGCCGATATCGCGGCAATCGGTCAGGACCGCAGCAAGCTCAATGCGCAGCTGATCGATATCGCTGCCCAGGTGCGCGGCGTCGAGACCAGGATCGGCGACGCGGAAGCGCGACTGCGCCCGCTCGATGCGCGCGAGCAACAGATAAGAGGCTCGCTCGATTCGCGCCGCACCGAAATTGTCGAGGTGCTGGCGGCGTTACAGCGCGCCGGACGGCGCGCGCCCCCGGCCTTGCTGGTGAGGCCGGAAGACGCGCTGCAATCGCTTCGGACCGCCATGCTGCTCGGATCCGTGGTGCCCGAATTGCGCGCGCGCGCGGAAAAACTGGCCGGTGACCTCACCGAATTGGTTGCGCTTCGCAAGACCATTGCCTCGGAGCGCGACCGCCTTGCGGCCGACCGAGACAAACTCGGAGACGACCAGGTCCGTCTCGCCGCCCTTGTCGAGGAGCGCCAGCGAAAGCAGAGCGCCGTCGAAAAGGACATGGAAGCGGAAGGCGCACGCGCCCTTGCGCTCTCCAGGCAGGTCGACAGTCTCCAGGGCTTGATCGGCAAAATGGAGCAGGACCTGAAGAGCGCCGCGAAAGCGGCTGAGGCCGCCAATCTGAGGGGGGCGCCCGCTACGCTCAACGGCAAGCCGAATCTGGGGGCGCTGAAGGACCCCGCCCGATTGAGCCCGGCGGTTGCGTTTGCCTCAGCCAAGGGATTATTCGCGTTGCCGGTTAACGGCGTCAAAATTCGCGAATTTGGCGGTTCCGATGGCCTCGGTGGCGTGGAAAAAGGCATTTCCTTGGCAACCAGGGCCGGAGCGCAGGTCACAACTCCGTGTGACGGCTGGGTTGTTTACGCAGGTCCCTTCCGCAGCTACGGACAACTCTTGATCCTCAATGCCGGGGGCGGGTATCATGTCCTGATCGCCGGGATGGAGCGTATTTCGGTTAATATCGGCCAGTTTGTACTTACGGGGGAGCCGGTCGCGACCATGGGGACGACGTCCAAGGTCGCTTCAATTCTCGCGACCAACGCGAGCCAGCCCGTGCTCTATATCGAGTTCCGTAAGGACGGCACTCCCATTGATCCAGGCCCATGGTGGGCCGCAAATGAAGGCGAAAAGGTCCGCGGATGATGCGCAAGACTTCTGTAATTCTCCTCAGCGCTGCCACCGGCGCGGCATTGACGCTCTTCGTGACCCAGCCACGCGCGGTGATGATGGGATCGAGCGCGCGTGCCTCGACCTCCGATACCTACCGCCAGCTCAATCTGTTTGGCGACGTGTTCGAGCGGGTCCGAAGCGATTACGTCGAGAAACCCGACGACAGCAAACTCGTCGAATCTGCCATCAGCGGCATGCTAAGCGGCCTCGATCCGCACTCCAGTTACATGGACGCCAAGAGCTTCCGCGACATGCAGGTGCAGACCCGCGGCGAGTTCGGCGGGCTCGGCATCGAAGTCACCATGGAAGATGGACTGGTCAAGGTGGTGTCGCCGATCGACGACACTCCGGCATCCAAGGCCGGCATCATGGCCAACGACATCATCACCACTCTCGACGACGAATCCGTGCAGGGCCTCACCCTCAATCAGGCCGTCGAAAAGATGCGCGGCCCCGTCAATACCAAGATTCGTCTGAAGATCATTCGCAAGGGTCAGGACAACCCGATCGACGTCACGCTGGTACGCGACAATATCCGCGTCCGCTCGGTGCGCGCGCATGTTGAAGGCGACGATATCGGCTATATCCGCATCACCACCTTCAACGAGCAGACCACCGAAGGCCTGAAGCGCGAAATCGCCAGTCTTACCAGCCAGATTGGCGACAAGCTGAAGGGCTTCATCATCGATCTGCGCAACAATCCCGGCGGCCTTCTGGAAGAAGCGGTAACCGTTTCTGATGCCTTCCTCGATCGCGGCGAGATCGTCTCGACCCGCGGACGCAACGCCGAGGAAACCCAGCGCCGCTCCGCACATCCCGGCGATCTGACCAAGGGCAAGCCGCTGATCGTTCTCATCAACGGCGGCTCGGCATCGGCATCCGAAATCGTCGCCGGCGCGCTGCAGGACCACAAGCGGGCAACCCTGGTCGGCACGCGCTCATTCGGCAAGGGCTCGGTGCAGACCATCATCCCGCTTGGAAGCGGCAATGGCGCGCTGCGGCTCACCACGGCGCGCTATTATACGCCGTCCGGCAAATCGATTCAGGCCAAGGGCATCGTTCCCGACATCGAAGTATTGCAGGACGTGCCGGACGATTTGAAATCGCGCACCGACACCAAGGGCGAAGCCTCGCTGCGCGGCCATCTGAAAAATGACGGCGACGAGAAGACCGGTTCGCAATCCTACGTGCCGCCGGACGCCAAGGACGACAAGGCCCTGAAGATGGCGGACGATCTGCTTCACGGCGTGAAGGTCAACGCCAGCGCGCCGGCCACCGGCGACAAGGCTGCGATCGACAAGCCGTCGAACAAGCAAGCCAACTGATCCGGCTCCACGCGCGTTCTCTGAAAGTGGGCGGCCTTCGGGCCGCCCTCTTTATTTGAGCGTCTGTGCGGCGAAACCGGATCCGGTCCGCGCGAAGAATACGCGTCAGAACAAACGATTAGGGCCGCCGTTCGGAGCAATTGAGCCGATCAGCCCCGCGGCGGAGCCGAAGGGGGCCCCCCGCGGCGTCCGCCGCCTGTCTTTGCGTGATGCCAAAGTGCCGCATCTGACGCGGATTTGTCTTGCCGTGGTATCTTCAACCCGGCTGATTCGGGGAGTTCCATGGCAGAGACGGCCGATGATCTGAGCGCTCCGCTCGGACAGGAGACGGTGCGCCGAAAGCGCCGGTTCCGGCTGCCGTTTACCGGAATCCAGGCGCTCGCCGTTCTACTGGGTCTGTTTCTGGCTACCTTCGCGGGTTTCGCGCTTTTTCACGACGATCCGTTGGGCGGCGAACCCATGACGCGGATCGCGATCCGGCCGCCGAACCCGGCCGAAGAAAAGGCGGCGACCGCCCCGGCGAGCAGTTCCGAGGCCGGCGCGAAATCAGCAGCCAGGCTAGCCCCGCCGTCCGAGCAAAAGACGGTGACCATTATCGACGGCTCCAGCGGCGCGCGCCACGACGTCACGATAGCCGGCGAGGCTCCGGAGAAAGCCGCGGCCAGCGGTGCCCCCACCATGATGGCCGGGATCAATCCACGGCTGCTGGAAAAATCACGCTACGGCATGATCCCGGTGGCGGCGGACGGATTGAAGCCCTTCACGGCCTACGCCGCCGATGCCGACCGGGCCAAGGCGGCAAAAATGCCGGTGGTTGCGATCGTCGTCGGTGGACTTGGCGTCGGCGCCGCCAAAACCACCGACGCCATCATGAAGCTGCCCGCCGCGGTGACGCTGGCGTTCACTCCCTATGGCTCGGACCCCACCAGGCTGGCGGAGCGGGCGCGCGCGCAACACCACGAGATCCTGCTGCAGATTCCGATGGAGCCGTTCGATTATCCCGACAACGATCCGGGGCCGCAGACCCTGCTGACGACGCTTGCGCCCGAACAGAATCTCGACCGGTTGTACTGGCACCTCAGCCGGTTTCAGGGTTACGCCGGCATCGCCAACTTCATGGGCGCGCGCTTTGTCGTCACCGATGCCGTGATGCAGCCGATCGTCCGCGAGGCCGCCAAGCGCGGGTTAGGCTATTTCGACGACGGCTCGGCACCGCGCAGCGTCGCCCCCTCATTGGCGGCTACCCAGGCGATGCCCTTCGCCAAGGCCGATATCTCCATCGATGCGGTGCCGACGGCGGTGGAAATCGACCGTGCGCTGGCCAAGCTCGAAGGACTGGCGAAAGAACGCGGAATAGCGGTCGGCGTCGCCTCGGCATTGCCGATTTCGATTGAGCGGATTAGCGTCTGGACCAAGGCGCTTGAAGGCCATGGCATCATGCTTGTGCCATTGACAACCGCGATGCTGAAATCAAAATCGGGCTGAGGCATTTCCGGACGGTGCGACTTCGCAGGAGGCTTTGACGGAATGGCGCGTTATGAGGATTTGCCCTATCGAACATGCGTCGGCATGATGCTGATCAACGCAGCGGGGCTGGTCTTCATCGGTCGCCGCGCCGGCGGCATCGAGCACGTCGACGAATCCCACGTCTGGCAGATGCCGCAAGGCGGCGTCGATCCCGGCGAAGAAACCTGGGAGGCCGCCAAGCGCGAACTCTACGAGGAAACCAGCGTCCGTTCGGTGGAGAAGCTCGGCGAGGTCGCCGACTGGCTGATTTATGACATTCCACGCACCGTCGCCGGCCGGGCGTGGAAGGGCCGCTATCGTGGCCAGCGGCAGAAATGGTACGCGGTCCGTTTCACGGGCGAGGACAGCGAGATCAATGTCGCCAGCCCCGGCGGCGGCCACAAGGCAGAGTTCGTCGGCTGGCGGTGGGAGCCGATGAAAAATCTCCCTGACCTGATCGTTCCCTTCAAGCGCCCGGTCTACGAGCGCGTGGTGAAGGAATTTTCCAGGCTCGCGGGCGGCTGATGCCGGACGGCAAGCCCTATCGCCCCAATGTGGGGATCGCGCTGTTCAACGTTGCCGGTCGGGTCCTGATCGGGCGGCGCTTCCGCGACGACGGGCCGGAGA
>JBAVEE010000310.1:0-9797 GCA_049587575.1 Bradyrhizobium sp. | reverse complement strand
CCAACGCTGTCGGGGTCGGTGCAGCAGCTTAAACACGTCACCGAGCGCTTCCTCAACGGCTTCAGTGAATTGCGCCGCATCCAGGCTACAATTTCAAAAACCCACGAGGACGAGATACTGACCCCCGCCAGGGATATGGCCGGGCTCTATTCGATCATCGAAGGCGCGACAGGGCTTCGCGATGCCCTGATCTGGCGGTCTCTTGGAAAATCCCGGGAAGCGTTTACCGCGATGCTGGTCGCCGCCAACGCCTATTACCTTTCGCCGGCCAGCGCTCCGGCCGAGGAAGCCCGCCGCAATATCGAGACGGTTGAAAAGACGATCCCGGTGATGATTGACCTTGCCGATAACGATCTGCAGCGGATGGCGCTGCAGCGATTGAATGCGCGGACGACGGCGCTGCGGGACGGCGTTGTCAAACTGTCGGAGCAGCTTGCGAACCGAACCGAATTGTTGCGCGTCGCAATCGACGCCAGCCGGGCGGAAGCCAGCGGCGCCATCGACGAACTGTCGGTCAGGATGCGGCAGCGCGAGCAAAACGCGCAGGAGACATTCGACCGGACGCTGGCCGACATCTCCCGCAAGGTATTGTCGATCGCCGTGATCTTTCTCGGCATCATCATCACCGCGGGCGTCCTGATCGCGCTCTCGATCCGGCTAACCTTGCAGCAGATCGCGGCGGCGATGCACGCGATCATCTCCGGCGATTACAGTCGGCGCGTCCAGGGCACGAGCGCCAGCGATGAGGTCGGCGAGATGGCGCGCGCGGTGGAGGTGTTCCGCGAAAACGCCATCGCCAAGCGCAACACCGAAGACGAGTTGCGCGCTTCGAGGGAGAAGGCGGAGAACGCGCTACTCGAACTGAACGCCGCCCAGCAAAATCTGATCGACGCCGAACGCCTGGCGGCGCTCGGCGGCCTGGTCGCCGGCGTCGCCCATGAGGTGAACAACCCGATCGGCATCAGCCTGACGGTCGCCTCCGGTTTCGCGCGCCGCACCGAGATGTTCGAGGCCGAGTTGAGATCCGAGACGGGGCTGCGCCGATCGCAACTGGAGGAATTCGTCCGGACCTCGCGCGATGCCGCCCAGCAATTGGTGGGAAATCTGCATCGCGCCGGCGAGCTAATTCAATCCTTCAAACAGGTCGCGGTGGACCGCTCGCAGGCGGAGCGCCGGCGGTTCAACCTGAGCGAGGCGACCGACCAGATCATCGCCAGCCTGCGGCCGGTCCTGAAGAAGGCGTCGATCGCCCTGTCGGTCGAGATACCGGAAAGCCTGGTGATCGATGGCTATCCGGGCTCCTACGGTCAGATTTTGACAAATCTGTTCCTCAACGCCGCCAATCACGCGTTTGCCGGCGGGCGCTCCGGGGCCGTCACGATTTCAGCGAAACCCCGCGGCAAGGACGACGTCGAGATCATTTTCGCCGACAATGGGGCCGGAATGACGCCGGACGTGCAGCGGCAGGCGTTCGACCCGTTCTTTACGACGCGCCGCAACGAGGGCGGCACCGGACTTGGCCTGCACATCGTCCAAAATCTTGTCACCGAGCAGCTCGGCGGCCGGATGATGCTGGATTCAAGGCTGGGACAAGGCACCACATTTCGCATTATCATGCCGAGGGCCGCCAAAGGCGGCCTCGCAACCGACGACCAAGCTCGCGACGGGACCCTTCCATGGCCGAACAGGACGATGTCCTCCACCTGATCGACGATACCGGCACGGCGCCGGCGACGTCGACCGCGCGCAAATGGAAGATCGCGGTCATCGACGACGATCAGGCCGTGCATGAAGGCACACGGTTTGCGCTGAGCGACTACAGTCTCAACGGGCAGGGGCTGGAAATCCTTTCGGCCTATTCGGCCGCCGAGGGACGGAATCTGATGCGCGCTCATCCCGACGTCGCCGCCGTGCTGCTCGACGTCATCATGGAAACCGACGCCGCGGGCCTCGACCTCGTCGAATACATCCGAAATGAAATCAAGAACGAGACCGTCCGCATCATCCTTCGCACCGGACAGCCCGGACAGGCGCCCGAACGTCGCGTGATCGTGCAGTACGACATCAACGACTACAAGGCGAAGACCGAGCTGACGGCCGACAAGCTGTTTACCTCGCTGACCGCGGCGTTACGCAGCTACCAGCAGCTCGAGCGCATGGTCCAGACCCGGCGCGGGCTTGAAATCATCATCGATGCCGCATCGACCCTGTACGATTTCAAATCGATGCAGCGCCTGGCTGAAGGCGTGCTGACGCAAATCGCGTCGCTGCTCAATGTCGATTGCGCCGGCATTCTGGTGCTGCGCGACGGCGGCGTGGTCGGCGATGATTTTTCCGTGCTGGCCGGTTCCGGCTGCTATAGCCGCTTCATCGGCGCCGCCGGTTCCAAATCGCTCGATCCCGACCTGCGGTCGATGGTCGAAGCCGCCTTCAGGCGGCGCAAGCACGAATTCGTCGATCAGCGCACCGTGCTTTACGTCCGCACCGGCAGCGGACGCGAGGTGGTGGTGCTGTTGCAGGCCGAGCGCCAATTATCCGAAACCGACCGGTCGCTGGTCGAGATTTTCGGCAGCCGGCTTTCGATCGCGTTCGACAATGTCATTCTCTATCAGCAACTGAACGAGGCCAACACCCAGCTCGAAGACCGCGTCGCCCAGCGCACCCGCGCGCTGATGCAGGCCAACCGCAGGCTGTCGGCGCAATGGCTGCGGCTGCAGCGCGCCAACGGCTTCAAGAACGAGATCCTCGGCACTGTCGCCCACGATTTGAAGAATCCGCTCGGTGTGATCCTCGGCCGCACCGAAATGCTCACCGAACTGATCGCCGCCGGCTCTTCCAGGGAAAGCGTCACGGCACAGGTCGAACATATCCGCGATGCCACCAAGCGTTTGACGTTGATGGTCGACCATCTGATTTCGGATGCCATGGCCGATGCCTTCGACATCACCATTCGCCGCGAACCGGTCGATGTCGCTGCCCTGGTCAGCGAAGTCGCCGATGCCAATCAACCCCTGGCCGTCAACAAGCAGCAGACTATCACGGTTTCGGCGCCGCCGAATTTTGTCACAATGTGCGACGCCGACCGGATGCGGGAAGCGATCGACAATCTCCTCAGCAATGCGATCAAATACAGCCCGATCGGCGGCAATATCACGGTGCTGGTGAGCCACGAGAAGAACAACACCGTGATCCGCATCACTGACCAGGGCGCCGGACTTTCGCCCGAGGATCTTGGCCGGTTGTTCGGCCGCTTCCAGCGGCTTTCCGCAAAGCCCACGGCCGGCGAAAGCTCCACTGGCCTCGGCTTGTCGATCGTCAAGCGTATCATCGACATGCACGGCGGCAAGGTGACCGCCGATAGCGCCGGGCCCGGACTGGGGTCGACCTTCACCATCAAACTGCCGGCGACAGACGCATGACAACATGACCCAAAGTCCTCACATAATCATTGTCGATGACGAGGCGCCGGCCCGCGAGATGGTCGGCGACTATCTCAAGATGCACGGCTTTACGGTGACGCTTTGCGACGGCGGCAACAGCCTGCGCAGGACAATCGAAACCACGGTGCCCGATCTCGTGGTTCTCGATCTCAATATGCCGGAGGAAGACGGGCTTTCCATCATTCGCGACCTGAAAGCCCGCACCAATGTCCCGGTCATCATGCTGACGGCCACGGCCAGCCCGATCGATCGCGTGGTCGGGCTGGAGCTCGGCGCCGACGATTACATCGCAAAGCCCTGCGAATTGCGTGAATTGATGGCGCGCATCCGTTCGGTGCTGCGGCGCAGCGCGCCGATCCGGGCGCAGGCCACAACGGCCGAGGCCAGCGGAGCGAAGGCGGCGAAAGACCCGCTGGTGCGGTTCGGAACCAAATGGCTCGACCTCGAGGCGCAGGCGCTGCGCGACGACGAGGGCAACGAGCATCCGCTGACCGCTTCGGAATTCGGGCTGCTCAAGGTTTTCGCGGCAAATCCGAAGCGGGTGCTGTCGCGCGAGCGCCTGCTGGAATTGGCCAATGCGCGCGACAGCGAAGCCTTCGATCGCGCCGTCGATCTGCGAATCATGCGGATTCGGCGCAAGATCGAGATTGATCCGACCAAACCGGCGGTAATCCGAACTATCAGAGGCGGCGGATATCTGTTCTCGCCCGCGGGCGACAAGGCCTAGCAAGTGCAAGGTAGCTTTGCGATGTAATGGCGTTTGGTGCTGTGGCGGCCGTTCCGGGCCGGAACGCTCCTTCTGGATTTCAGCGCCGCAATACGGTAGTCACTGGCAGGCTCAGCCTTTGGTTAGTATTTATCGGAACCACGGATAGTTGAACTTATGCTTCGTTTTTTCGGTGCGATGTCACGTCTCGCGATCCAATGCCTGCCCATCATTCTTTTCGTTTTTGGCGCATCGTCGGCAACCTCTGCTGCGACGAGCCCCGGTATGCATCGAAAGGTTTATCTGCTGCGCGGTCTGACCAATGTCTTGTCGCCAGGGCTTGACCAACTCGCGGATGAACTCCGCAAGAAAAATATAGATGCCACGATAGGCAATCATGCCTTTTGGGAATCCCTGGCTACCGAGGCCATTGACGATTGCAAGAGCGGGCGCGTGGGCTCCATTGTCCTGGTAGGCCATTCGCTTGGCGCCAGCGCGGCAATAAGCATGGCAGAGCAATTGCAGCGGGCTGGCCTCCGCGTCGCCTTGATTGTTACACTTGACCCCGTCGTTAAGACCGCCGTTCCCGGCAACGTCCATCTCTTGAAGAATTTTTATCTTTCCAGCGGTGTCGGAACCAGGGTAGAGCGCGGCGGACATTTTCACGGCCTGCTGCAGAACGTGGACATGGGGCGCGACGCAGAACTCGGACACGTCTCTTTGACGACGGCGCCCTCGGTTCAAAAGCAGATCATGTCGGATATCGTCGCCGCCAATTTCGGCTGCCGCTGAAGCACAAAATACGCGACGATGTTTTCCGGCGCCTGCCTAACCGAAATCGCCGAGGCGCATTTCGGCGGGCGCTAACTGGTCCTCGCCCCTGCAGCCCGCGCCTTGCTACTGATCCGTCGCGAACGAACAGTCCGCCCCGCCTCCGGAATTGTCTTTGATGTCGGCCGGGTCAAGCGTGCAGTTCAGTTTTGAGACGCTCTCGATCATCGAACCGGCCGCCCCTTCCGCAGTGACACCCGCCGAAGCAAAGGTTGCGAAGACTTCATTGGCCTCGCGGCCTTTCAGGGAGCGCTTGCCCTTTTTGAAGGTGATCTGACAGCTTCGTTCGGCGATGGCGACATTGCTGATCCTGCACGTCACGGTCTCGGCGGTAACCGACAGCTTTCCTTTGCCGCCAGCCTTGGCGTTGCCATCGAACAGGCCCGCGATCACTTTTCTCTCATAAGCGCTCAGAAGCGGCGAATACTGCGCCACCACTGCGGCTACCGCCAGAGCCGTCGGCCCTGACGCGGTCGCCGGCGCCGCCGATGCGGCCGACTGCGCGCAGAAGGTTGCGACAAAAAGAAGTGCCGTCGAGGTTTTCAAGACGAGATTCGTCATCACAACGCTCCAGGGATCGGTGCTTAGGCTCGTAAAGTACGCGATTGTATAACTAAAGGTAGTAAACATTAAAGACATATCTTGAAGGTTTTACAGGCGTTCTCCACCGCCCCACATTCCACGACCGCACGGGACACGAATGCGGCGCAATCCCGGTCACATGATCGTCGTTGTCATGGACAGGAGCCGAAGGAAACGCCGACCTTCAGCCGCATCCAACGTCCGGCCGACCTGTATATGAACGGTGAGTGCACGGATGCAAATGGCGGCCACGTCGAACAGAATAACCCTGTTGCTTTGTGAGCTTGCCGTCGCAGGGATCGTCGCGTCGGCCGCGCTGGCCGAGGAGGCACGATTCCAAAGCAGGCAAGTCACGCCCGCCGGCGAATACACATTCGGTATCGAGGGGCCAGCCGTCGACGACCGGGGAAATCTCTACGTCCCCAATTTTGGCAAACCGGGCACGATCGGAAAAGTGGCGGTTGGTGCCTCGCGATCGGAACTGTTCGCGATCCTGCCCGAGGGGAGCATTGCCAACGCGATACGCTTCGACCGCGATGGCCATATGTTCGTCGCCGACTACAAGAAGCACAATATCTTTCTGGTCAGTCCGGACGGGAAAGACATCGCGACCTATTTCCACTCCGACGACTTCAACCAGCCCAACGACATGACGATCGCGTCGGATGGCACGATTTACGCGAGCGACCCGCATTGGAAGCGGCACAATGGGAAAATCTGGCGAATCCGGAAATCGGCCGCCGGCGACGTCGTTGGCGAGAGGATGACCGCCGACCGCCGAATGAGCACAACCAACGGCATCGACCTCAGTCCGGACGGCAAGACACTCTATGTCGGCGAGTCCGATACACGGGAGATCTGGTCATACCGGATCGACGGCACGCGCCTTCTCTCGCCAAGACTTCTCAAGGGGTTCCACGATTTTGACATCGACGGCCTGCGCACCGACGTCGAGGGGAATCTCCTGGTGGCACGGATACTCAAAGGGACCATCGCCGTGCTCAGCCCGCAGGGAAAATTGAAGCGGGAGGTTCAACTCAGCGCAAGGGAGCCGACCAACCTCGCCTTCGGCGGCAAGGATGGAAAGACGGTTTTCGTGACACAGCGACAAGGCGGGTTCGTCGAATCGTTTCGCACCGACCATCCGGGCCGCGAGGCCTGTTTGCGGGCTTGTCCCGATTGGAAGTAGGACAGCGTCAGGCTGCCGGTCACGACGGCCTCCAGGGCCGAAAAGTCCGGTTATTCCCCGGGGCGGCCTTCCCGGCGCAATCCACAACCTAAAATTTATCTCATTCAAATTGCTGACATTTCCCGGTCGAATGTTTCGTCGCCAAGGCGGCGACGAAACAATTCTCCTGCGCATGAAACCATTTTCCCCTTTGCGTGCAGACGTCCCGAAACGTTCGCTGGCTATCAATTTGCCCAACGAAGCGCCGCCAAGCGGCGTCACCGGGAGAGTGTCATGCGAAACGTGATTGCCATCAACGCGGCAGCCCGCCAAGGCATCATCGCCGCCCAGGCGACTTCGGACGAAATGCTGCTGGAAAGTATTGCCGATGGCGGCCGGACCGCGATGCATATCCTTTACTCCCGTCACAATGTGCGGGTTTACCGTTTCGTCCTTCGCATGGTGCGGGACGCCGCGCTGGCGGAAGACCTCGTAAGCCAGGTCTTCCTTGACGTGTGGCGCACCGCCCGCCAGTTCGAAGGGCGTTCCCAGGTCTCCACCTGGCTCCTGTCCATCGCCCGCTTCAAGGCGCTGACCGCACTACGGCAACGCCGGCACGAGGACATCGACCAGGAAGACATGCTTGAGATCGCCGACGAGGCCGACACGCCCGAAGCTTCGCTCGATCGCAGCAACACCAGCGCAATTCTGCGCGCCTGCGTTGCGAAACTGTCCCCGGCGCACCGCGAGATCATCAACCTCGTCTATTACCACGAGAAGTCGGTGGAAGAGGTCGGTGAGATCATCGGAATCCCCCAGAGCACGGTGAAGACCCGGATGTTCTACGCCCGCAAGCAGCTTGCCAATCTGCTTAAGGTAGCCGGCGTCGACAGCCTGGCTGCGTGACCGAGACGTCAGATATCCGACCGGCGTTTTCCAAGCATTTTTGAGCGAAATCCTGCCCCGGAGGTGATCGGGGCAGGATATCGGTTCGCGCCGAGTACACGCGTCAAACAAGAGCCTCGGTCCTGATTCATCAGAACCGATCAGGCCCGCAATCCGAAATAGTCTGTGGTGATCCAGGGGAGCGACCCCCTTTCGGGTCGTCGCCGCATTTCCGCTCCCTGCGGCGCGGGGCGGTGGACTCGCGACGCGAAGCCTCACGAACACGTGACGCAAGCGGCGTAACGCTTCGCCTCAGCTTTCCGAAGGACGATTGAGGTCGGGTGGTCGCAAGGCCACGTCGCGATCGTTCAAAGGATGCCCTCCGATGCTCAACCTTGTCCTTGCCCTGCTCGCCGGTGTGGTCACCGTCGCTGCGCCCTGCACGCTGCCGATGCTGCCGATATTGCTCGGCGCATCGGTAGGCCAAACCGGCAGGGTACGACCGGCGATGATTGCGCTCGGTTTTGTCACGTCGTTTTCCGCCGCCGCATTATTGCTGAGCGCGACCGCCGACATTTTCGACTTCGATCCCAATGTGCTGCGAAGTGGTGCTGCCATCCTGCTGTTCGGGTTTGGACTGCTGATGATCTGGCCGGCGCCATTCGAATGGCTGTCGATCCGGTTCGGTGGCCTCATCAACCCTGGTTCGACGGCCAGTTCCACCTCGCACCAGGGAAATCTGGGCGGTTTTGTGCTCGGCACTACACTCGGCCTGGTCTGGACGCCCTGCGCCGGTCCGGTGCTCGGTTCGATCCTGACTATTGTGGCCACGGCCAGGGACACCACATCGGCGAGCGCGCTGCTGGTGGTCTATGCCATGGGTGCGGCGATTCCGATGTTGGCAATTGCCTATGGCGGCCAGGCCGTCACCACCCGCGTACGCAGCATCGCGCGGATTTCGCCAAAGCTGCAGCAAGGGTTTGGCGTCGTCGTGATCGCCTTCGCGATCGCATCCTACTTCGAATACGACACGCTGATCGTGGCGTGGCTGACCGGATTTTATCCGCAGGGCCAGATTGCCCTTTAAACGACCCCGCATTCGACAACGGAGATTGCCATGACGATCCGATCGCTCGCGACATCCGCCTCGGTGATTGCCCTTTGCATGATCGGCACAGCCAGCACCGGTATTAGCGGCGAGACGGCTCCGTTCGCGGTCGCCGCCGCGCAGAGCCCCGCGCCGAATTTCCTCGGCATCAGCAAATGGTTCAATTCCGCGCCGCTCGACATCGCCAATTTGCGCAGCAAGGTGGTGCTGGTGGATTTCTGGACCTATGGCTGCGTCAATTGTGTCAACACGCTGCCCCACGTCACCGAACTCTACGCTAAATACAAGGACCGCGGGCTGGTCGTCGTCGGCGTTCACACGCCGGAGTTCCCGTTCGAGCGATCGGCCTCCAACGTGCAGGCCGCGCTGAAACGCCACGGCATCACCTATCCGGTGGCGCAGGATAACGACTCGCAGACCTGGAACGCCTATCGCAACCGGTATTGGCCTGCGCAATACATCGTCGATCAGAACGGAAAGATCGTGTTCCAGCATGACGGCGAAGGCCAGTATGAGCAGATCGACCGGACCATCGCCCGCCTGCTCAACGCCTCCAGTTGAGGCATTGTGCGGAAGGCGCGCGACCATCATCTGTTCCTGCATGGTAAGCGGTGAGCATCGCCACGCCGTTCCTCCGCGTCCAATATGCGCAACGCTGGTTTGCCTGGCCGAAGGTTACCCTGACCGCGCCGGTGCCGGTCGCGGGAGGCGCGGTGACCGTGCTGCGCAGCCTCGCCGACAGGCAGGATTACCGGCCGTTCTTCCTGGCGCCGGCGTTGTTCGCGCTGCGGGACTTGGCATCAGCATGTATCCCTAAATCGTGCCGCAGAGCATCGCCTTCTGGCAGGCGGCGTCGCCAGAGACCAGCCAGGTCTTCATCCTGGTCGGCGTTGCCGTGCTGGTGCCGCTGATTCCGGGCTATACCGCGTGGATCTATTGGGTATTTCGCGGCAAGGTCAGGCCCGAGAGCGGCTATCATTGATGCCTTCGAGACAAAAACCGCAAACATTCCAGCTAGGTACCTGGATTGCTTGCCATCGTGCCGCCCCTCAGATTTGATAGCGCCGGTGATTTGGC
>JBAVEE010000309.1:0-5260 GCA_049587575.1 Bradyrhizobium sp. | reverse complement strand
GTGCCGCCCGGGGCAGCATCGGCTCCGTCAAGGGCGATGGCGACGGCGGCCCGCTTCAGCGCGGGCGCCGCTTCGCCTGCGGGCAGCCGTGCGAACGCCGCGCAGCGCCCGGCAATATTCCGCCTTGTGGCATCATCGAACGGCCTGGCCATCCCGCTTGACTACAACACGGCAACGATCGATGAAATGGCCGCATATCCGAAACAGCGCCGGAATTGGAACGAGCCGACATGACGACCGACATGGCCGCGGAGAAACTGAAGGCCTCCGGCTGGACCATCGTCGAGACCAGCGGCTTCATCAGCCTTGTCGGTCCGCTGTGGCAGCGCGTCGTGAACGAGGTCCATGAGTACGCCATCGTCGCGCAGGACAAGCACCATAACCGCCGCGGCCTGGTGCAGGGAGGGCTGTTGATGACGTTCGCGGACCGCAGCTGCGGCATGACGGCACGATTCGTCTCCGGCCGGCCCACCCTCGCCACCGTCCAGATGGACACCCACTTTGTCGACAGCGCCAAAATCGGCGAGGTTCTGATATCGAAGCCGCGCGTGGTCCGCGCCACCCGCAGCCTGATCTTCATCACCACCGAGGTGACCGCCGGCGACCGCTGCATCGCCACGGCCAGTG
Organism: Bradyrhizobium sp.; assembly: GCA_049587575.1. Lineage (GTDB taxonomy): Bacteria > Pseudomonadota > Alphaproteobacteria > Rhizobiales > Xanthobacteraceae > Bradyrhizobium. The sequence continues at coordinate 4,633 of JBAVEE010000309.1, read as the reverse complement.
GGGTGTTCAAGGTATTGAAAGACAATACCTAGACGTCGCGATTCCCGCGATTGCGAGGAGCGAAGCCGCGAGATTTCAGCCATCCTGAAAGGACCTAACCCGTGGAATATCGTCAACTCGGCCGCAGCGGCCTGAAAATCTCGCCGATCTGCCTCGGCACCATGATGTTCGGCGGCCCGACCGACGAGGCGACGTCGACGCGGATCGTCGCCAGGGCGCGCGAGGCCGGGGTCAATTTCATCGATACCGCCGACGCCTATTCGAACGGCAACTCCGAGCAGGTGGTCGGCCGCGCCATCTCCAGCAACCGGCCGAACTGGGTGCTTGCGACCAAGCTCGCCAACCCGATGGGCGAGGATCCCAACCGGGGCGGCCTGTCGCGGCGCTGGGTGCTGCAGGCCGCGGACGAAAGCCTGAAGCGGCTCGGCACCGACTACATCGACATCTATTATCTGCACAAGGAAGACCATTCGACGCCGCTACAGGAAACCGTGCGGGCGATGGGCGAACTGATCCGGCAGGGCAAGGTGCGCTATTTCGGCGTCTCGAACTACCGGGCCTGGCGGGTCGCGGAAATCTGCAACATCTGCGACGATTTCGGCATCGACCGCCCGATCGTCAGCCAGCCCTACTACAATGCGATGAACCGCATGCCCGAGGTCGAGCACTTCCCGGCCTGCGGCTATTACGGCCTTGGCATCGTGCCCTATAGCCCGCTGGCGCGTGGCGTGCTGACCGGCAAATACCGCCCCGATGCGCCGCCCGACAAGGATACCCGCGCCGGCCGCAACGACACCCGGATGATGCAGACCGAGTGGCGTCCGGAATCGCTGCTGCTGGCGCAGGAGATCCGCCGGCATGCCGAGGCCCGCGGCATCACGGCCGGTCAGTTCGCGGTGTCGTGGGTTCTCAACAGCGCGTTCGTCTCAGGCGTCATCGCCGGGCCGCGCACCGAGGAGCAGTGGGACGATTATTTGCGCGCGCTGGATTATCGCTGCACCGCCGAGGACGAGGCGTTGATCGACCGGCTGGTCGCAAGCGGCCATCCCTCGACGCCGGGCTACAACGATCCGGCGTATCCGATCGAGGGACGCAGGGCGCGCACCTCGGCCTAGCAAAGAAAAACATGGCTTTTCGGGCTTAAAAGGCGCACGGTGAACTTCGCTCGCCTTTGACCGGATGCAGGGCTGCCCTGCGAGGCTGCGAGCGGACGATTTGCAACAGAGCTGGCGAAGATGCGCGAAAGCGGTTCAAATTTCATTGAACCGGCCGACGCCCGCGCCAACGCAGAAAGGTGATCTTGACGAGATCGCGACGGGAAACGGTGACATTCAGGTATCCGTTCCGGATCAAGGGCATCGAACGCCAACTGCCGGCCGGTGCCTACGAAGTCGTGACCGACGAGGAACTGATCGAGGGCCTGTCGTTTCCCTGCTTCCGCCGCGTCGCGACGCTGATCATGGTTCCCGGCGCACCGCCGCATCACTCCTCGACCGAGATGATTTCCATCAGTTCGGTCGACCTGGCGGACGCGCAGCAGGCCGACGCGGTCGCCTCGCATGCCTGATCATCCTGATATCGAAACCCGCTCCCCGCGTCCGGCATTACGCCGGCGCTCCACACCTGAGGAAGTCACATGCAAATTCTTTCCGCGCGTCACGTCAAAACCGAAGAGTCGCTGCGTCTGGGCGTCGTATCGGGGTGGTACAGCACCAAGGTGAGCGGCACTTTCGTCACCGGTCCACACACCACGCAGGAAGATTGCCTGTCGAAGATCGCCGAGCTCAATCCGGCGCCGGCCAAGAAAAAATTCTAGCGCGTTTTCAAGCGAAGCTTGCCCGGCGGACTTGAGCCGGGGGTGGCGACCGGTTCGCGTCAGGAAAACGCGTCAAATCAAGCTGGAGCCCCGTTTCGATTCAATCGAAGCAGAAAGGCTCCGGGGGCTGGGACTGACAACCTGTTCAATCGAGGAGTCTCCGGCATGGCGCTTACCCAGGGTGATTACAGGGACTACGACTTCAACCGGATGGTCGTGCGCTTTACGATGAAGAACGATCAGGCCGAAATCGCCTGCGCCATATCCACCGACGCGATGGATCAACTGGAGGGTTCGTCGCGAACCCCGCCGGACCAGCGCGAGCAGCAATTCCTGCGGCTGCGCGAGCGCATCGAGGCCCGCGCGGCGCGCAAATTCAGCGATGTCGAACTCGAGGGTAACCCTCCCGGCGTGATCCTGCGCGCCATCGACTTTCGATCGCCGCCGAAATAGCGGCGAACGGCGCCCGGCGTGGAACGCGGCATTTTATCACCGTTCCGGCGGGCAAACCTTGCCGGGGCGGTCTCGCCGGTTCAGGTCAGCTTTGATTTCCAAGGGAAAAATCCTGGCCCGTGGTTTGCTTAAGCTGACCCAGAGGAATCTTCTTTGGTGCCGTTGCGTGAGTTTAACTCCACGGGAGTGAATCATGTCACGACATCATATTCAGCCGCCGCTCGTCTACGTGCCGCAGCCGAAGCCAAAGAAGATCGAAAATCGAAAACGCCGCATCGAAGTCGGCGGCGCCGGCGCCTTCGACGATATCGATGAGGCAGGCGAAGCCCATGAGGCAACCGCCGCCGGGCGATCGACTGCGGCCTTCAACGCGCAGCCGCCGCAGAATTTCCCCGCCATCGAGGGATCCGAAAGCAGGCCGCAGCATCCCGGAGGGCGGCTTAGCGAAGGCACCCTGAAGGCGATGCTGCAGATGCAGGAATTGAAGTAAGGGCCAACCGCCCGGGACCGTCAGCGGGAAGCGGTGCCCCCTGAGGCGTCGGCCCCCGCGAGCCTTCGCAACATCGCGTCGAATGCCAGCTTGATCCGATGCACGGCCGGCGTTTTATAGAGAAATCCCTCGTTGCGGTCGTGAACCAGCATCGAGGCGTTGACCTCGAATACGACGAGGTTTCCGGAACGGTCCAGCCCGCAATCGATGCCGAAATATTCGAGGCCGATGCGGTCCTGGATGGCTTGCAGCGCCTGATAATGCGAGGGCTTGAAGACCGCGGCAGGGTTGTTCAAGAAGGCCTCTTCCTCCTGCTGCATCCACGGTTGATTGGCCATGTCGGTGTTGACGTGATGAAGCTTCCAATCGCGTCCGATGCAAAGGTGATAAGGCAGGATCTGACCGTCGACGAATATCAGCCGGTACTTCCGGAAATTGTCGTCGGCGGAACGATAGTCGATGTACTCGATCAGATAGTGATCGTGATCGGGACGTTGCGACAGAAAGGCGGCAAGCGCTTCGCCGTCTTCGATCTTTTCGAAATCGTCGCCGCCATGTGTCCCGACCGGCCGCGCCAGGACGGGGAACGGAAACGGAAACGCCGCCCGCAGCGCCGCCGGAGAAGCGTCGGCACCCGCCTTGCGACGCAGGGCGTTCGGAATGCGGCAGCCCGGGATTCCCTCCAGCAGGCCGGCAACAGCGTCCCGCGTCGTCGTCGCAATCTTGCGCGGATCGTTCACGGTCGGCTTGCCAAGCCGGCCGACCAGATCGGCGGCCAACGGCAGCAAGGCTTCGGTCTGGTCTGCATCGGAAATCAGATTGACGACCACCTGCACGTTCCGGCCGAACAGTTCGACGTCATATTCGCGGGAAGCAAGCAGAGCGAGCGTATCGGTGTCGTGAACCGCATCCTTGAAGAGATATTCGGTAGGCGTGTTGCCGCCGAAGGGCGCATACAATGCCAAAACCCGAAAATCGGGCGGAGATTTTGCGGCAGGCCGCCGGATCAACGGCTGTATTTGCGCGGCTTCCGCGTAGGCGGCCTGAGCGCCTTCGATATCGCCCATCGTCTGTTTGAGGCCGCCTATCCAGTTGATGCTCTCGGCGTCACGCGGGTTGAGCGCGACGGCGGCCTGAAAACATTCGATCGCCGCTTCCGGTTCGTTCAGCTCAAAATGGACCTTGCCAAGCTGATGACGGATCTGGCCGTCTTGCGGCTGTTCGCCGACCAATTCCAGCAGCAGCGCCCTGGCCACGATGTATTGCTGTGTGGCCATCAGGGCCTGAACCAGGTTGGTGCGGGCCGGCCAATGCCGTGAATTCAGTTTCAGAGCCTGAAGATAAAGCGCAATGGCGTCCTGGGGTTTTCCCCATTTGAGGTGCACATTGCCGAAGTTGCACCAGCAGTCCGTCAAATGAGGCGCCAGTCTCAACGCCGCTTTGTAGTTTTCGCCGGCGGATTCGAGATCGCCGCGGAGCAGCGAGGCATTGCCGAGTTTTGAATGCAGCTCGGAAATCGTTTCGACGGACACCGTGCCGGGCGATTCATTCCCGACCGCGGCAAGACCAAGCTGAAACGCGGCGATCGCTTCCTCGGTTCTGCCGGCGCCGTAATATTCGAGTCCGATGCGAAGTTGTCGCGCCGCGAGCGGGGCGGCGGCGTCGGCATCCGGAAGAGCGATAGCGGACGCGATTGCTGGCATGGATTTCGCTCTGGCTTGCGGGATGAGTTTGCGGGATGAGGTTGCAGGCAGGGCTTTGCAGGAAAGGCCGCTTCGACCATGTCTTTTCTTGGTTAATAAAGTCTTTAAGTCTTTCCAGGGCCCCTGTTCCGGGTTGGCTAAGGGAGTTGCCGGCCATTTCGGGCGCCGGCG
>JBAVEE010000308.1:0-2022 GCA_049587575.1 Bradyrhizobium sp. | reverse complement strand
GGCATCGATCGGGTGCCGCCGCCGGGCGTCGGCGGGTCCGGCGGCAGCCAGTCCGGCAATGGCAACGACAAAACCGAAGAAGATGCGACGGAGCATGACGAGCCCTCGCAGGCAGCACAATCAGGGTGGCACCTGCGCAACATGATACGCCCGGTCAGGCGCATCAAGCCTGGCCTCGTTCACATCCGCGCGTACCTGGCCGCTCCGCGATCGAGCGAAAACCGCCGCGCGCTCACGCCTTCTTCTTCACATCCTTGATGCTGGAAAACGTAATTCCCTCGGCGCGTTCCCTGGTGTAGCCGAGGTAGAATTCATTCTTGGCGAGGAACACCGGATCGCCGTCGACGTCATCGGCGACGCCGGAACCGTTGGCCGCAATAAACGCGTCGAGTTTCTTGCGGTCGTCGGACGAAATCCAGCGCGCCAGCTGGAACTCGGAGACCTCGAATTCCACCGGCAGGGTGTATTCGGCCTCAAGCCGCGCCTTCAGGACGTCGAGCTGCAGCGGGCCGACCACGCCGACCAGCGCCGGCGCGCCGTCGCGCGGACGGAACACCTGAACGACGCCCTCCTCCGACATCTGCTGCAGGGCCTCTTTGAGTTTCTTGGCCTTCATGGCGTCGGTCAGCCGCACCCGGCGCACGATTTCCGGCGCAAAACTGGGCACGCCGACGAAGGTAAGGTCTTCGCCCTCGGTCAGGGTGTCGCCGATCCGCAGCGTGCCGTGATTGGGGATGCCGACGACGTCGCCGGCGAAGGCCTCGTCGGCCAGCGCGCGATCCTGCGCGAAAAAGAATTGCGGGCTGGAGAGCGACATGTTCTTGCCGGTGCGCACCAGTTTCGCCTTCATGCCGCGGGTAAGCTTGCCCGAACACAGCCGCGCGAACGCGATACGGTCGCGATGGTTCGGATCCATATTGGCCTGGATCTTGAAAACGAAGGCGCTCATGTGCGGCTCGGCCGCCTCGACCTTGCGCAGATTGCTCTCCTGCGCGCGTGGCGGCGGCGCGAACCGGCCGAGGCCCTCCAGCAGGTCGCCGACGCCGAAATTGCGCAACGCGCTGCCGAAATACACCGGCGTCAGATGGCCCTCGCGAAAAGCGTCCAGTTCGAACGGCTTGCAGGCCTCCGACACCAGCGCGAGCTCTTCCTTGATCGCGCCGACATCGAGATTGGGATTGCGGCCGGCGAGTTCGGCAATATCGATCTGTTGCGCCGCGCCGGTCTTGGCGCCGCCGCCTTCCAGGAGGCGCACGCCGCCGGTGGCGAGATCGTAGGTGCCGAGGAAATCGCGGCCACGGCCGACCGGCCAGGTCATCGGCGTGGTGTCGAGCGCCAGCGTCTTTTCGATTTCATCCAGCAGATCGAAGGTGTCCCGGCTCTCGCGGTCCATCTTGTTGATGAAGGTAATGATGGGAATGTCGCGGAGGCGGCAAACCTCGAACAGCTTTCGCGTCCGGGCCTCGATGCCCTTGGCGGCGTCGATCACCATGACGGCGCTGTCGACCGCGGTCAGGGTGCGGTAGGTGTCTTCGGAGAAATCCTCGTGGCCCGGCGTGTCCAGCAGGTTGAACACCAGGCCCTCGAATTCGAAAGTCATCACCGAGGTGACGACGGAGATGCCGCGCTCGCGCTCGATCTTCATCCAGTCGGAACGGGTGTTGCGCCGCTCGCCCTTGGCCTTGACCTGCCCGGCCAGATTGATCGCGCCGCCGAACAGCAGCAGCTTTTCGGTCAGCGTGGTCTTGCCGGCGTCGGGGTGCGAGATGATCGCAAAGGTCCGCCGACGCGCCACTTCTGCGGCGAGCGGCGAGCGGGACGGCGTTTCGGCTGTGAGAACGAGGTCGGACATAAGGCTCGAGCGTTTGGCAGGGAAACCGGGCCGGATCAAGATGGATCGGAAGCACCCTATATAGGCGTTGCGCGGCTTTACTCCAGTCAGGGCGCTGAAGATCGCAGCCAGAGCACGAACCAGTAAGCCAGCGCCGCCACGCCGGCCGAGGCCGGAATGGTGATTACCCA
>JBAVEE010000307.1:0-1989 GCA_049587575.1 Bradyrhizobium sp. | reverse complement strand
CCCTTGGATCCAGCGGCACCGTTCGTTTCGAATGTTGCCGACGCGGAGCGCGATGATCGGCCGGCACGCCTGAACTGAATCGCCAGACATCTGGACTGCGACCGCGGGAAAAACTGCCGTTTGCCCGGCAGAACCGGATTCCGCTTTTGCTGATCGCCCGCCGCTCAGCTATACGGCTGACGACAAAGGTCCGCCCCCGAATTCTGGAGAGAACGCCGTGACGAATCCCGCTTCCGCGCCGCTGACTGCCGCACTGCTTGAGGCGCTGGCGCGTTACGACACCCCGACGATCTGCAATGCGATGGAAGTCGTGGCACCGGAGCGCCGCCTGATCGGCTACACTACCAAGCCGCTGGTATGCCCTTTTCCGGGGCTGCCGCCGATGGTCGGTTATGCGCGCACCGTGACCATCCGCTCGGTGCTCAAGTCCTCACTTCCGCCCGACGAGCAGGCCAGGCGCCGCATCGCCTATTACGAATATATGGGGACCGGCCTCGGGCCGCGCATCACGGTGATCCAGGATATCGATGGCCCGGACGTCGGCTACGGCGCGTTCTGGGGAGAGGTGCAAAGCAACGTGCACAAGGCGCTCGGCTGCCTCGGCGTCATCACCGACGGCTCCATTCGCGACATTCCGCAATGGGCGCCGGGCTTCCAGGCTTTGGCCGGTTCTGTCGGCCCGTCACATGCCTGGGTTCATGCGGAAAGCTTTGGCGGCGAGGTGCGCGTCGCCGGGATGACGGTGCGCTCGGACGATCTCATTCATGCCGATCAGCATGGGGCGATCGTGATTCCAATCGACATCGCCGCGAAGATTCCGGACGCCGCCGAACTCTGCGGCCGCCGCGAAACGCCGATCCTGGAAATCGCGCGAGCCAAGGACTTCAGCCTCGACAAGCTTAAAGAGGCGCTGAAGCGGTCGGCCGAAATTCACTGACGGCGGGTCGAATTGGCCTAGCGCGACAGGGCCACGTCCTGGCCGGACCCGGTCTCGCCCTCGAAGCGATTGGGCGCTGCCGGCGTCAGTTGCGCCAGGGCCTGGGCGTTGTGGTCGCGGATCGTCAGGCCGGCCTCGGTATAGGTCCACTTCCGGCTGGTGAAGAAATTGAACGGGCAGCCGCCCCCGGGCGCGATGGTGCCCTCGGTGGCGTCCGGATTGCCGCCGAATGTCATCGCGCATGACCCGGTTCCGGTGGACGAAAGCGTCCATCGGCCGGCCAGGTTCACCGGTGGCGCTGCGGCCGCTGGGCCGCCCGCAGGCGCAACAGCGCCCGGTGGGCCGCTCGGGGAGCCGCCGTTCAGGGAAAAACGGTCCCCGCCGCTGCAGGCAGCAAGCAACGCGACGCAGGCAACGATCGGAACGGCGGCGATGCGAGGTGCCATGAAATGCAGGGGGCCGGCGGGATAAGGAATGACTATGGTTAGCAGAATGTTGCTGCCGTGTCAGGACACCACGTCCATGGCTGGATTTGCGGGTTCAGTCGCAGCTTTCGACAAGCTCGTCCTCCTGTTCCCCGCCGTCGCTCCCGCGAAAGCGGCTTAACCTTTACGCGTCTTTAATGGCGGGGGACGTAGGGTTCGTGTCGCGCGGCCCAGGATGGGTCGCGCCACCGTCCAGGACGGCCGGTGGTTCGCGTACGCGTTGGAGTTTCCCATGGATATCATGACCGGCGCCGGGCTGCTGTTCGGCATCATTGTCATCGCGACGATGGTATTCATGGGCGGCGATCTGCACATGTTCGTCAGCGAGCATGCCGTGATCATCATCTTCGGCGGTTCGATTGCCGCCACCATGATCCGCTTTCCGCTCGGCGTGATGCTGCACGGTCTGCCGCTGGGAGCGAAATTTGCCTTCACGATGAGCCGGCTTTCCGCCCGCGACCTGGTCGACGAACTCGCCCGCATCGCCGAAATCGCCCGCAAGCAGGGACCGGTCGGCCTCGAGAAGGTCGAGACCAGCGAACCGTTCCTGGCCAAGGGAATCCGCTA
>JBAVEE010000306.1:0-2888 GCA_049587575.1 Bradyrhizobium sp. | reverse complement strand
GGGCGCTGCACGCTGGTCTGGCCTACAGTGTCACTCCGAACGTGACGATCGAGCTCGGCTACAGCTACTTGAACCTTGGCGATGCCACCACCGGCGTCAATTCAAACTTCGGCGGCGGCGCGACCCCACAATTCCCGTGGACCATGAGAGGCATCACCTCGAATGATTTCACGCTCGGCGTGCGCTGGAACCTCGACAGTCCCCAGGTTTATGCGCCGCCCTTGATCCGCAAGGGCTGATCGCAGTCTGATTTCCTAATTCTTGCTGACGGCGCGGGATCTTCCCGCGCCGTTTTGTTTTGCGCGCGCTCCCACGCGACAACGATTGGTTAAGGTTAACGAGCGATGATCAGCGCCATATTCAGGGTGTCCGATGGGAGTATTTCGATGCGTAGGTTCCTGCTGGCGGCGGCGATGTTCGGAACGATGTCCTGCGCGCAGGCGGCCGACATGCCCGACTACCTTCGTGGCTCGGTAGGACCCACGCCCACGGTCAACTGGCGCGGATTTTATGTCGGAGGCCAGGCCGGCTACGGATCGTCTGACGAACATTTTGGCGGTTCGAACTCGAACATGCTGGGGGCCCTGATTGCCAATAATGTCATCCAGCAGATGGGCGTTGCGCAATGGAATCTTCAACTCGGGGGGGACTCTTCACGTTCCTCCGGCTACGGGGCCTTCGCCGGATATAACTGGCAATGGGATGACGTCGTTGCCGGCCTGGAAATGTCCTATCTGCACGGCTCGTTCGGGGGCGCGTCCACCGCCACCGCGGGTCCTCTCGTCGGCGGTCCGTTATCCGACAACTTTTTTCATGCTGTTTCCGTCACCTCAACGGATTCAATCGCGATTTCAGACATGGCAACGTTCCGTGCCCGCGCAGCCTATGCTTACGGCTGTTTTCTGCCCTACCTGTTCGGCGGGTTCGCACTCGGCAACGCCGACATCTCGAGCTCGGTAAGGGTCAACGACGCCGCCAGTCTCACGAGGTTTGGCGGTTATACCCAGCTACTGCCCCTGTCCGCAGACAATGCCGTGCACAATCACCTGATCTATGGCTACACGGCCGGCCTCGGTATCGATGTCAATTTGATCGGCGGCCTGTTCCTGCGTGCGGAGTGGGAATATGTCCGCTTCACAGCCGAGGTCGACACCAACATCAACACCGTGCGCGCCGGTCTGGGTTACAAATTCTGACCGGGCAATTTCGCGCATCGGCGCGCCGGCGGGTATTGTTGCGCCGCGGCCATCATGCGGACGGTCGAACTGCCCACGGATCATCGCTGCGTCGATGCACAGCGATTTTACCAGCGGCCTGGATCTCGGCCCAAAGATGTCGGGATGACGTTGCGATGGTGTGACAGCCAAATTGTACGGCATTGATGAACGCCGTCTTGCGCCAATTGCCAAACGGGTTTTGCCATTCGTTCCGGTTAACGCACGATAAACTAACCAGCTCTTCGTAATTTTTCCCGCGGAACGATCCGTGACAGTTTGGCGTCTCCCGTCGGGCTCGGCCAGCTTGGGGACCGCAAATGAAGAATTATTCGATTGTCAGGATCGGCAACGAGTATGTCGTGCGTGCGGGCGACAAGAGCGTTCTGAAAATCGCGAGTCGGCGCCGGGCTGTCCAGCTCGTCACGGACGCGGCGGAATTGCTGGATTCCCAGCCGCCGCTTGCGGCCGATGCCGATCCGTCAATGGCCGATGATTTCCGGATCATACCTGATCGTGGCGAAGTTCCTTGACGATTCGGCGGCGTTCCCTTATGTACCGCGGCGGGACACCTCCCCCCAACGGGAGGCTTGCTATCTGGAAGGATAGATCATGACTGCAGCGAAGCCCGCTTCGCGGCCCAACGTGCCGCATTTTTCCTCCGGCCCCTGCGCCAAGCGCCCCGGCTGGACCCCCCAAAAACTTCAGGATGCCGCGCTTGGCCGATCGCATCGTGCGAAAGTCGGCAAGGCCAAGCTCAAGCTCGCGATCGAATTGACGCGCGAAGTGCTCGAAGTCCCCGCCGGTTACAGGATCGGCATCGTGCCGGCCTCCGATACCGGCGCGGTCGAGATGGCATTGTGGTCGCTGCTCGGCGCGCGGCCCGTGACCACCATCGCCTGGGAGTCCTTCGGCGAAGGCTGGGTCAGCGATATCGTCAAGGAATTGAAGCTCAAGGATGTGACGAAGCTGCACGCCGGCTATGGCGAGATTCCCGATCTGAGCAAGGCTGATCCTGCTTCCGACATCGTCTTCACATGGAACGGCACCACCTCGGGCGTCCGCGTCCCCAATGCCGACTGGATCAGCGCGAAGCGTGAAGGCCTCACCATCTGCGATGCGACCTCGGCGGCATTCGCGCAGAATCTCGATTGGGCCAAGCTCGATGTGGTGACGTTCTCCTGGCAGAAGGCGCTGGGCGGCGAGGCCGCGCATGGCATGCTGGTGCTCAGCCCTCGCGCGGTCGAACGGCTGGAGAGCTACACGCCCGCCTGGCCGCTGCCGAAAATCTTCCGCATGACCAAGGGCGGCAAGCTCAATGAAGGCATCTTCGTGGGCGAGACCATCAACACGCCGTCGATGCTGTGTGTCGAGGATTATCTCGACGCGCTCAACTGGGCGAAATCGGTCGGCGGGCTCAAGGCGCTGATCGCTCGCGCCGACGCCAATGCCAGGGTGCTCGCCGACTGGAAAGCGAAAACGCCGTGGATCGATTTTCTGGCCAGGGATCCGGCGATCCGTTCCAATACTTCGGTGTGCATGAAGGTGGTCGATCCCGCGATCACGTCGCTCACTCCGGACGCCCAGGCCGATTTCGCCAAGAAGCTCGTTGCGCTCGTGGAGAAAGAGGGCGCCGGTTACGATTTCGCGCATTATCGCGATGCGCCGGCGGGC
>JBAVEE010000305.1:0-4024 GCA_049587575.1 Bradyrhizobium sp. | reverse complement strand
CCTTCGGCAAGACCCACGGCGCCGGCGACGCGTCACTGGTGGGCGCGGAGCCGGAAGCCGCCGGCATCGAGGAGCAGGGCCTCGGCTGGAAGAACGCCTTTGGCAGCGGCAAAGGCGGTGACACGATCGGCAGCGGCCTGGAAGTCATCTGGACCAGCTCGCCGACGAAGTGGAGCAACAACTTCTTCTGGAACCTGTTCGGCTACGAATGGGAACTGACCAAGAGCCCGGCCGGCGCGCATCAATGGAAACCGAAGCATGACGCGGGCGCCGGTACGGTACCGGATGCGCACGACCCGTCAAAGCGTCACGCGCCGTCGATGCTGACCACTGACCTCGCCTTGCGGTTCGACCCTGTCTACGAAAAGATCTCAAGGCGTTTCCACGAGAATCCGGATCAGTTCGCCGACGCGTTTGCCCGGGCGTGGTTTAAGCTGACGCACCGCGACATGGGCCCGATCGTGCGTTATCTCGGCCCGCTCGTTCCGAAGGAGGAACTGGCGTGGCAAGACCCGATCCCCGCAGTCGATCATGAACTGATCGGCGAGCAGGACATCGCCGCTCTGAAGGCCAAGATCCTGGCGTCTGGACTGTCCGTATCCCAATTGGTCTCCACGGCTTGGGCTTCCGCCTCGACGTTCCGCGGCTCCGACAAGCGCGGTGGCGCGAACGGCGCGCGCATTCGCCTCGCGCCGCAGAAGGATTGGGACGTCAACCAGCCGGCTCAGCTGGCGACGGTCCTTCAGAAACTCGAAGCGATCCAGAAGGAATTCAACGCTTCGCAGTCCGGCGGCAAGAAAGTGTCGCTGGCCGACCTGATCGTCCTCGGCGGCAGCGCCGCCATCGAGAAGGCGGCGAAGGACGCCGGCCTGACCGTGACGGTGCCGTTCGCGCCCGGCCGCATGGACGCGTCGCAGGAGCAAACCGACGTCGAATCCTTTGTTCCTCTAGAACTGATCGCTGACGGTTTCCGCAACTATCTCCGCGGCAAGCCGCGCGTGTCTCCCGAGGAGCAGTTGGTGGACCGGGCGCAATTGCTAACGCTGACCGCACCCGAGATGACGGTGCTGGTCGGCGGCCTGCGCGTGCTCGGCGCCAACGCCGGCAACTCGAAGCACGGCGTCTTCACCAGGAAGCCGGAAACGTTGACGAACGACTTCTTCGTCAACCTGCTCGACATGAGCACGGAATGGCAGCCGGTTGGCTCCGGTGGCGAGTACGAAGGCCGCGACCGCAAGACAAAGGCGGTGAAGTGGACCGGCACACGGGTCGACCTGATCTTCGGGTCGCATTCGCAGCTCCGCGCCATCGCGGAAGTCTATGGAAGCGCCGACGCCAGGGAGAAGTTTGCGACAGACTTCGTCAAGGCATGGACCAAGGTGATGAATGCCGATCGCTTCGATCTTGCCTGATCCTAACGGGAAGGTTTTCGCGAACTTTCAGAGCGCGGCCGCGTACGAGCATTGGAAGATGCCGCAGGGTCCGCAATCAGCGGATTGAGTTTGCGCTTTGGATTGAAGTTGATGAAGCCCTCGCGGTAATATCGCGGGGGCTTTTTCTTTGTCCCGAGGGTTCCTTTCCATGCCGCCGCCAGCGATCCGTCCGGCCCGGACCGACGAATATGACGAGATCGCCCGGGTCTGGATGAACAGCTGGGCCTCGACAGGACTGGCAGAGGCCGGCAACTTCCTGCTGGCGAATTTGCGCGCGCGCGTGCCGCGCGAGATGGAGAGGGGATGGAGCCTGTTTGTCGCCGACGATGACGGCACGATCGCGGCGATGCTGGCTTTGCACCTGCCCGGGATGTATCTCGACCAATTGTTCGTTGCGCCGGATTACCAGGGGGAAAACCTCGGCCGCAGGCTGCTCGCCTTCAGCCGCGAGCTGCTGCCGGATGAAATCCACCTGCGCTGTGTGCGCGAGAATGAGAAGGCCTGGCGCTGGTATGAGCGCGAGGGTTTTGTGTTTGAAAAGGAATCGGTCGAACCGATGACCGGATTCGTCATGAAACATTATCGGTGGAAGAAGGGAGCGACACCATGATGAAACTCTATTGGTCGCCGCGCTCGCGGTCATTTTCCGCGCTTTGGCTGATGGAAGAGACCGGTCAGCCTTACGAGCGCGTGCTGACCGACATCTCCAAGGGCGCACAGAAGACGCCGGAATATCTCGCCATCAATCCGATGGGCAAGGTGCCGGCGCTCAGGGACGGCGAGGCGACGCTGGCCGAAGCCGCCGCGATCTGCGCCTATGTCGCCGAACGCTATCCGCAGGCGAAGCTCGCGCCGCCGGTGGGAGATCCGCTGCGCGCGAAATATCTTTACTGGCTGTTCTTCGGACCCGGCTGCATCGAGCCGGCCATGGTGCAGGTCGCGACCAAGATCGAGATGAATCCGGCGTCCGCGGGCTGGGGCGACGCGCAGCGGGTGTTCGACGTGCTCGACGCCGCGCTGGCGAACGGGCCGTGGCTGCTGGGCGAAGCGTTCTCCGCAGCCGATATCATCATCGGATCGGGGCTGAATTTCGCGGTCCGGCTGTTCAAGATGGTGCCGGCGCGCCCCTCCTTCGACCGCTACATCGATGCGTGCGCGGCGCGGCCGGCGTTCCAGCGCGCCAGCGCGCTTGCGGCCGGATAACATCAGTCCGCACTATTCAGATTTTCCGGCCGCGGCATCGAAATGACGTTGTAGCCGGAATCGACGAAGTGCGTCTCGCCGGTCACGCCGCCCGACAGGTCGGACAGCAGATACAATGCCGAGCCGCCGAGTTCATCGAGCGTCACGCCCCGGCCGAGCGGCGAGTGCTTCTGCTGGAAGGCGAACATCGCGCGTGCATCGCCGATTCCGGACCCCGCAAGGGTGCGAATGGGACCTGCCGAAATCGCGTTCACGCGAATGCCGCGCGGACCGAAATCGGCGGCGAGATATCGCACCGAAGCCTCCAGCGCCGCCTTGGCGACGCCCATGACGTTGTAGTTCGGCATCACGCGCGTCGAACCGCCAAACGTCAGCGTGATCATCGCGCCGCCGGATGCGGGCATCAGATCCGCCGCGCGCCTGGCCAGCTCGGTGAATGAAAAACACGAGATCAGCATGGTGCGCGAAAAATTCTCGCGGCTGGTATCGGCGTAGCGTCCCTTCAGCTCGTTCTTGTCGGAGAACGCGATGGCATGGACCAGAAAATCCAGCTGCCCCCATGTCGTGCGCAGCGTCTCGAACACCGAATCGACGCTGGCAGGGTTTTCCACATCGCAGGGCAGCACCAGATCGACCCCGAGCGATTCGGCCAGCGGCTTGACGCGCTTGCCGAGCGCCTCGCCCTGATAGGTGAAGGCAAGCCCGGCGCCCTGCGCCGCCAGTGTTCTGGCAATTCCCCAGGCAATCGAATGATCATTGGCGACGCCCATGATCAACCCGCGTTTGCCCTTCATCAGGTCGTTCATCGCACGCCTCTCTCTCGCCATGCCCGGCCATAGCATCCCTGCTTTCGCAGATTACTATGCCCGGCCATGACAGTGAATGAAGGATTCTACTCGCGAACGAAGCTACGCATCCATCCGCTTGAACACCAGCGTGGCGTTGGTGCCGCCGAAGCCGAAGGAATTCGAAAGCACGGTTCCGAGCCTGGCGTTATCGATGCGTTTGCGCACGATCGGCATGTCGGCGAAGACGGGGTCGAGTTCGGTGATGTGGGCGCTTTCGCAGATGAAGCCGTTCTGCATCATCAGCAGCGAATAGATCGCCTCCTGCACGCCGGTGGCGCCGAGCGAATGGCCCGTCAGCGCCTTGGTCGCGGAAATCGGCGGGCACTTGTCGCCGGTCCCGAACACCTTGCGGATCGCCTCCATTTCGGGCGGATCGCCGGCCGGCGTCGAGGTCGCGTGCGGATTGATGTAGTCGATCGGCGCCTTGCAGGTTTGAAGCGCCATCTTCATGCAGCGTACCGCGCCTTCGCCCGACGGCGCCACCATGTCGTAGCCGTCTGACGTCGCGCCATAGCCGGCGACCTCGGCGTAGATCTTGGC
>JBAVEE010000304.1:0-3796 GCA_049587575.1 Bradyrhizobium sp. | reverse complement strand
GGCAACGTGAGCCGGCCGAGCCCGATCAAGAGGAGGATGGCAAGCAGGGCGGCGGCGCGCAGGGCTTCCGCGCCCGCCATCAGCCAGCGCCGCGAGATGCGGTCGGCGAGCAGGCCGGCGGGAATGGCGAACAGGATGAAAGGCAGCGTCAGCGCGGTCTGCAAGAGGCCGGTCTGGCCTTCGCCGACGCCGAGCAGGAGTACCGCGACGATCGGCGCCGCCGCCAGCGCGACCTGTTCGGCCGATTGGGCGGCGAGATTGGACCAGGCGAGGCGGCTGAAGGTTGGGGCCAGGTGGGGCGCGTTGTCGGCGGACATGGCAGGTTTCCTTGGCGGATTCGTCCAAAGGACGATTGCACCCCGCTTGTCCGGCATTCACTCCGTCAAACCCACCCGCTTTCCGACAAGCTCGGCGCTTTCGGCAGTAGCCCTAGTTGACCGCCGCTGCGACACGCCGTAGCGGTCGAAACCCGCCGGCTGCATTAGCGTCGAATAAAACACGGCGCCTGGCTCCGAGGACCCTCACTGATCTTGCACGATGACACGGCCGCCGATGCCGGCCTGAGGCCGAGCGTTGAACGGGCCGCATTTCAGGAACTCCGCCCAGATGCAGTTGCAAATGAGTTGCAATAAAATGACGGATCGGACATCGTTCGAAAATGGACGCATCTTCCCGCGATTTGTCCGCTGATTCCCCGCAGAAGGCCCCGCCGAGCGCCGACGGCTGGCGTGCGGACGCCGCTGCGGACGCCCAGCGGAGTCTACCCGAGGTATACGGGACCATTCCGGTTCCGCTCGGCGGTCATTGGTGGCGCCGGCTGCTGGCTTTTGCCGGCCCCGGTTACCTGGTCTCGGTCGGCTACATGGACCCGGGCAACTGGGCGACGGACCTCGCGGGCGGGTCGAAATTTGGCTACACGCTGCTGTCGGTCATCCTGCTCTCGAACCTGATGGCGATCCTGCTGCAGGCGCTTGCGGCGCGTCTCGGCATCGTCACCGATCGCGATCTCGCGCAAGCGTGCCGCGCCACATATTCCCGGCCCGTCAATTTGCTGCTCTGGTTGGCCTGCGAGGCGGCGATCATCGCCTGCGATCTCGCCGAGGTCATCGGCACCGCGATTGCCCTGAAACTCCTGTTCGGCATTCCCCTGGTCGGCGGCGCGCTCATTGCCGCGCTCGACGCTTTCCTGCTGCTGCTGTTGATGAACAAGGGCTTTCGTTTCCTTGAGGCTTTCGTCATCGCGCTTCTGATCGTCATCGCGGTCTGCTTCGCAATCCAGATCGTCGCCGCCGCGCCGCCGGTCGCCGCGATGCTGCGCGGTTTCGTGCCGTCCACCGAGATAGTCACCAATCCCGAGATGCTCTACATCGCCATCGGCATCATCGGAGCGACGGTGATGCCGCATAATCTGTATCTGCACTCCTCGATCGTTCAGACCCGCGCCTACCAACGCTCGGACGAGGGTCGCCGGGATGCGATCAAGTGGGCGACGACGGACTCGACCATCGCGTTGATGCTTGCCCTTTTCATCAATGGCGCGATTCTCGCGGTTGCGGCCGCCACGTTCCACAAGAGCGGCCATGCCGACGTCGCCGAAATCGGCCAGGCCTTCGAGCTGCTGTCGCCGCTTCTGGGTCTCGGCATGGCGTCGACCCTGTTCGCCGTGGCGCTGCTCGCCTCCGGTCTCAACTCGACCGTAACGGCGACGCTTGCGGGCCAGGTGGTGATGGAAGGCTTCCTTCACCTGCGGCTGCCGAACTGGGCGCGGCGGCTTCTTACCCGCGGCATCGCCATCGTGCCGGTCATCGTCGTCGCCGCGCTCTATGGCGAGAGTGCGACCGGACGGCTTCTTGTCTTCAGTCAGGTCGTGCTGTCGATGCAGCTCCCGTTCGCCGTCATTCCGCTGGTACGGTTCGTCTCCGACCGGCGGAAGATGGGTGATTTTGCGATATCACGGCCCGTTGCCGCCGCGGCCTGGATCGTCGCCGGCACCATCGTGATCCTGAACGTCAAGTTGCTGTTCGATGCGTTGTTCGGCTGAAGCCGGCCCGTCGTCGGCGGCTTGCGCCATCTAGTCCTGAGGCTCGCTCAACACCTCGCCCGACGCATCGATCCGCAGCCAGCCGGAGGGTGCCAGACGCTGCTGCGGCAGGAAGCGGCCCTTGTAGTCCATCTTCTTCGAGCCTTCGATCCAGTAGCCGAGATAGACGTAAGGCAGTCCCAGCCTGCGGGCACGGGTGATGTGGTCGAGGATCATGAAGGTGCCGAGCGAGCGGCCTTCCTCCGACGGTTCGAAGAACGAATATACCATCGACAGCCCGTCGCTGAGCACGTCGGTCAGCGCAACCGCCACGAGGCCGTTGCCGCGGCCGGTGATGCCGCTGTCGGCGCCGCGGCGGCGGTATTCGATGATGCGGGTTTCGACGTGGCTGTCCTCCACCATCATGGCGTAATCGAGCACGGTCATGTCGGCCATGCCGCCATGACGGTGCCGCTGGTCGAGATAGGCACGGAACACCGAATATTGCTCCGAGGTCGGCACCGCGCTGCGCTGCTCGCCGATGATGTCGGCGTTGCGGGCCAGTACCTTCCGGAAGCCGCGCGAGGGCCGGAATTCGTTGGCGATCACGCGGATGGAGACACAGGCGCGGCACTGGTCGCAGGCCGGCCGATAGGCAATCGACTGGCTTCGCCGGAAGCCGCCATGGGTCAGGAGGTCGTTGAGGTCGCCGGCCTTTTCGCCGACCAGATGCGTGAACACCTTGCGCTCGTGGCGGCCCGGCAAATACGGGCAGGGCGAGGGCGCCGTCAGGTAGAATTGCGGGGTGTCACGCGAGTGCTGGGTCACGGGATATCGTCAGTCTCCGAAAGGGCGAGGCAACGCCAGCATCGCGCCGCCGAGGCTACCGGTCAATTGGTTTGCAAACCGTTTGCCGGCATTGCCGCGCGGTCAGAAAGTTCGCGCCGGCTGGGCCACCGGGTTGCGGACCGAGCTGTTGATCACCACGGTTCCCAGCACGATATCGTGCAGCAGGCGCCGCCGGCCGTTGAACAGCCCGACCAGCAGCACCAGCGGCGACAGAAACGATACCGAAATCCAGAACAGCACCGCATGCATGGCGCCCAGGACGAAATAGCCCGGCGCCCCGTACCAGGTGCGCAGTTCCAGATCCATCACCCGCATGCCGAGCGTCGCCGAATAGCGCCCGCCGAGCGAGGAGCCGTAGTAAACGATGGCCCAGATCACCGAGGCCGGCCACGCCAGCCAGAACAGAGCCCAGCCAAGTCCAAGCGTGATCAGGCCGAACACAGCGATAAACACGTAGCCGACGATCACCGGGACCGAAAGCACCACGAGGTCGATCAGGAAGGCGAACACCCGCCGCGTCAGCACGCCGCGAAACAACTCGGGCTGCAACACCGGATCGAAGGCATGCGCCTGAAAATTCGCCCCGCCGCCGTTGCGCCAGGCGCCGCCAGCATTGTAGGCGCCGCCGGCATTGTAGCCGCCCCCGGTGTTTCCCGAACCGCTGTCAGACATCGTCTTCCTCCGTCAACCCCGCAGGACATGGGAGCGGCTGCCGGCGACCGCAAGAGCCCCGCAAAGACGGCGAAGGACCGGGATACCGCAGGCGCTTCGTCAGCCTTCCATCCTCAGCTTTTCCGCAGCCTGCGGCGCAAAGTAGCTGAGAATGCCGTCGGCGCCGGCCCGCTTGAACGCCAGCAGACTTTCCATCATCGCCCGCTCGCCGTCGATCCAGCCATTGCCGGCGGCTGCCATGATCATCGCGTATTC
>JBAVEE010000303.1:0-4791 GCA_049587575.1 Bradyrhizobium sp. | reverse complement strand
GCTTAACAAACTCGTGGCGGTCGCACCAATTGCCGAACTGACGAGCCAGCCATACCAGTACATCGGTGGCCCGTTCCTGGCCGGCTCGGCGAGCCAGCCCCACTCTCCGGTTTTCGGGTGGTAGGTGACCAGCGCCCAGTTGTATTGAACGGCAAACAGATAAATCACGGCAAATGCCGCTGCAAAAATCGGGAATACCTTGTCCGTATTCATAGCCCGAACAATCCCCGGATGTTGTTGAGCACATGACCAACGAGGAAGCCGTACCAGACAATGAAAGCAAGCATCAACGTCACGGCAATTCGCGCGAACTTTGCGCCGGCCTCCGGCGGCCGACGCCACAACAGCCAATAAAGCGGCAGCATCCCGAGACCGACCGCAATGAACTGCTCCTTGAGCTCGAAGGAGCCGATCGCTGAATTCAGGCGAGCGTTTTCGAGATAGGTCCGCACCGAGACCCGGTAAAAAGGATAGATGATGCTGCCGAGAGTTGCGGTGGCAATGAACAGCGCGATATTGGCGTTGGTGTAGAGCGAACCGGAGACGGCGCGGAACGAGCGGATGACCCCTGTCTTGCTTCGTGACGGCCAGGCAGCGGACATCGCCTGATGCGTAATGCCGCCGAGCAGCGCGACGGCGAGAAGGCCATGCAAGATAACCAGAAACGTCGCCATATTCGCCCCTTCATGCCTCGGCGGCGATAGAGACCATAAACCCGCAGCGAGATGCAAGAGCAACGAATTAGCGGTTGCGCCCGGGATCAAGGTGGGAGAAGGGACCCGCACCATAGACGATCTTGCCGCCGACGATCGTCAAGACCGATTCAATTTGTGCGACGCGAGGAATCGGCACGCTGAAATAGTCGTCACTTAAAACGACAAGATCCGCGAGCATGCCGGCAACGAGGCGGCCGCGCCGGCCTTCGTCATGGGCAAACCAGGCGCTTCCTTCCGTGTAGATGCGAAGCGCCTGTTCGCGGCTTGGAATTTCTTCCGGCGCGCGCGTAGCGATGCCGTCGACCGTCCGGCCGTCGAGCATCCAGCGCAACGACACGAAGGGATTGGGAATCATCACCCGGTTGGCGTCGGTGCCACCGCCGACGGGGAGCGAGAGCTTGAGCGCCGAGACGATTGGCGGCGTTCGGCGCATCTGCGCGGTACCGCGTTCGGCGATGTAGGAGGGGGCGGAAAAATAGAGCCCGTCCTGCATCAGCCAGCCGACGCCGAGCACCTTCATGCGTTGCAATGTAGCATCGGAGGCGTCATGCAGGTGCGCAATCGACCAGCGCAATTTTGCGATCGGCACTTCGCGGTTCACCCGTTCGAAGACATCCAGCAGATGGTGGACCGAGCCATCATTGTTCCAGTGCACGGTCAGCGTCATTCCCTGAATGGCGGCCCATAGCGCCACCCGGTAAAATTCCTGCTTGTCGGTATCGCTGGGAGTTTCGTTGTTGTACATGCCCCAGGTGACGCATTCGCCGATCCCGTTGAAGCGCAGGAGATCGTCGCCGGCGCCCATCGGCAGGAATCGCGTGTAAGCCTGAAAGTCTTCCAGCTCTTTTCCCGGACGCGGAGCGAATATGCTGTAGACGACGCGCAATGGTAGCGTGTGCTCGCGCCACAGCCTGAACAATGCCGCATAATCTTCCGGCGCAAGGTTGTGGCCACCCGGGTCGATCACGCCGGTGAGTCCGAACCGGTTCAATTCACGCAGGAAACGACGCGTGCCATCGATCGCTTCGTCCGTGTCGGGCTTGGGCAGGCGCGAATAGAGTGAGATGATGGCGGACCCGGGCCCGACGATCCAGCCGGTGGTTTTGCCATCGCCGTCACGCTCAAGTTTGGCGGCGGGCGGCAAATCCTCTTCGGATTTGATGCCGAGCATTTCGCGGCCCACAGCATTGATCAGCACGTAACCGTAGAAAAGCTGGAGGTAAACCGGGTGGCCGGACGCCACAGCCTCAATCTCGGCCTCGGTCGGCCTGCGAGACTCGGTGAACTGGCGCGGTGTCCAGCCGCCGGCGACGATCAGCCAGGCGCCCGGCTTGGCGTGAATGGCGTCCGACCGTAGGCGCTCCAATGCTTCGGCAATGCTTGCGATTCCGTCCCAGTGCACTTCGCTGGCATAGCGGAAGCCGGCGCGAATTGCATGAATATGCGAATCGATCAGGCCGGGAATCACCGTGCGCCCGCCCAGATCGATGATTTTCGTGGCGGCGCCGGCAAGCTTTCGCATTTCGTCTGCGCTACCCGTCGCGGCAATTCGACCGGAGTCGATGGCGAGCGCCTCGCTTGTTGATGAGTTGCCGTCCAGGGTTACGATCTTGCCGTTGAAAAGCACGATGTCAGCGGGGCTCGCCCACAGTGACGTAGGTGCGCCGATGCCCAGTGCCACCACGACGAGAACGCCCGAGATGCGGCGCAGGCGCTTGCTGAAAATCATTCGGCGGAATCCCAATGGGGCCTGTGGCGTCAGGGCCGCGGACGGCAAGCCCCTGATGCGAACGGGCATGATGGTGACACAGCGTACCTGCTGCGTCACGCCGTCTCGGCAAATTCCGCCTCGACCCACGGCTTTCGAAAAGTACCTGAGCGGCGTGATTCGACTTTGAAGCCATGGAAATGTTCCGAAACAAAAAAACGATCATGTCGGGACTTCCGATCGTCTCGGTGATTGCAGAGACGGATTTACGACAGCGGTATCCGAATTTGATCGAAGAAGACATGTCGGCTTCCGTTCTGCTATTTTTCCAAAATGATTCTCCGTCGCTCCCGTTTCGTTCATCAATTGCCCGTCGGCAGTGCCCGCACGCTGGTCGTGCACGCCATCAGCCACATGCGATTGCCCGCCGATAACGAAATCAGCGCCCTCCTGGAATATTTTTCCGAGCCGCGCCGCATTCCCGAGGATTGCGATGCGATGACGGCGCTGTTCACGAAAGCCGGCGAGACTTCCGCGGATTTGCGCGATGCGGTTGAACGCACCGTGATGGAATTGCTGTCGCGCCAGATATTGACCGAGATGACGCCGGAGGAGGAACTCGCCGCGATCGGCGCCGAACTCGCCGCCAAGCATGGGCGCGACCCCGCCGAGATGCTGGAGCGCTACCGGCGCAAGTTGAAGGAGGGCGGGGACGCCTACTGGGCGGTCGGCGCCTCCTACGGCCTCGAGGACTTCAGCGGCAGCCGCCGGCGCGTCGATGCCCTGCTGTTCGGCGATTGCGATATCCAGATGGAAGCCGATTTTCTGCGTCGCGAAGCGGCGCGCCGCGGAATCGATCTTCATGTGTCGGCGACGTTTCCGGACGACATCCGTTTTGCCGGCGAGCACAGGCACGATCTGGTTTTCGTCGGCGCGTTGCGGGCCCGGCATCTTGTCGCCGAAGACCTGGGCGACGGGCTCAACCCTCATGCGGCCTATATCGCGCACGCTACCGAGCTTCTGACCCGGCTCCGCGAAACGACGTCGGCGCCGATCCTGATCGACAATCTGCCCGAACCAACCGTGCAGCCGCTTGGACTTGCGGAACGAGGCGTGAAGGGACACCGCACCCGGTTTCGTTTGACGAACGTTGCGCTCGCCGAGCTCGCAGCCGCGTTTCCCGACGTCTATGTGATCGATGTCGCGGCAGCGCTCGCCGCGGCCGGGTCCGAACGGCTGCTCGACGACGGGCAGGTAGGGTTCACCCATTTCGGCTCGCCGGGATGGATATTGCAGCGGCCGGAAAGCGAGAAAGCCGCCGTCCACGGCATATTTCCGGATATAGCCCCGCTGGCCCACGCGCTGGGCGGCGATCCCTACGGCCGCGAGGCGGTCATCGCGGAAAAACATATCGACGCGATGGTCACCGTGATGGGGGTCGGGCGCAAGAAGTGCGTCATCGTTGATCTCGACGGCACGTTGTGGCCGGGCGTGCTGGCGGAGACCGGCAGTCCATTCGCATGGACGCCGGAAATCAGCGGCGCGTTCTCTTTCATCGGGTTCTATTTCGGCCTGCACGAAGCGCTCAAATGTCTCAAGCAGCGTGGCATCGTGCTCGCCTGCGTAAGCAAGAACGATGAAGCAACTGTCCGCGAGCTCTGGAAGTATCCGGATCACTATCCGGCGCAGCGGCTGCTTACGCCCGACGATTTCGTCACTTGGCGCGTCAACTGGGACGACAAGGTCGGCAACATCCGCTCAATCGCCGACGAGTTGGGTTTCGGGCTCGACACCTTCCTGTTCGTCGACGACAACCCGGTGGAACGCGACCGCGTCCGGCAGCGCTTGCCCGAAGTCGAGGTCTGGGGAGAGGACCCCTTCAGCCTGCGCCGGCGCCTGCTCAGCGATCCGCGCCTGCAGATTCCGGTCATTACCGAGGAAGCAGCATCGCGCAGCGCGCTGGTCAAGGCGCAGATCGCGCGGCAGCAGTTGCGCGCGGAGACGCTTGGGGAGGCGCAGTACCTCGAACAGCTGCAGATAAAATGTTCGGTCGAACGTCTGACCTCGTCCTCGGCGAAACTGCAAAGGGTGGAAGAGCTGTTTCAGCGCACCACGCAGTTCAACACCACGGGAAAAAAATTCTCCGTTGGCGAACTGGCGGCGCTGGCGGAAAACCCTGACGCCCACCTGTTTGCAATCGCGGTGTCGGACCGCCTCGGCGACTACGGCATGGTGGGCGCCGCCGTCGTCGTCGACGGCGAAATCATGGGCTTTGCGATTAGTTGCCGGGCGCTCGGAATGGGCGTCGAGCATAGCTTTTTGCGCCACGTCCTGAATGAGATGAAGGGTGGTCACGCATCCTTGCAT
>JBAVEE010000302.1:0-1836 GCA_049587575.1 Bradyrhizobium sp. | reverse complement strand
ACATATTTCGGAGCCTCGGCTCGGCTGAAAAATGAAACCGGACGGTCAAGTCGTCGCAAACGCCGGCGCCGGTACTGACGGCGTCAGAATGCGTTCATTATTTGACGCGCAACCAGTATCGCTTTTGGGGCAGCGTTTATTGATGTGAGTCAATTATCCTCATGGCCCTGGATGTTTGCTGCGGGCGCGCGCCGTCTCCTGCGGCAAGCAATCGTGGAGGTAACGAAGTGACTGAAGCCTTCCCGCCACTTTGACCCGGATCAATCACACTGGCTCGCAAAGCCGCATCCTGCCTTCACGTCCGAACTTTCATTAGGATCAAGGTATTCGATGTTCCGGGAGTTCTTCTCGTTTCTCGCGTCACTTCTGTGCTCGCGATACACATGAAACGCCAGGGAAATGATGGGCTATCAAATGTTGGTCATCCGCAAACTTATCGTCATTCTTGCGCTGGCGAGTGGCGTTCAAACCGCCGCGGCTGACGAAGCGTCCGATGCGGTACAGACGCTCTTAAAGTTATGGAAGGGCGATTCCGCCACCGGTTCGTCGAGCGAGTTCGTTGGCGACAGCAAAACCTTCAGGATGCGTACGACGGGCCGGACGGATGATGGAAGAGCTTACGTCACAACTTCCGAAGCGCCGTTCAGGCTTCTTGCGATTCCCGAGTCTCCCTTGAGCGCTATTTGGGAGGATTGTCTGGACGCTGACAATTGCGTCCTGGTTGCGTGCCTGTTCGAGCGTGAATGCATTGCTGAAACAGAGGTTGAAGGTGATCCCGCCTCCCGAGACCCGCAACGGGAAACCACGCGTTATTTCAAGCGGGCCGAAGGGGGCGGCTACGTGGATCCCGCAGATGCACACAGGGTAGGGCGGGCCCTGCGTGCCTTGATTGAGCTAAATGCGGCGCGGTTCAATCGTGAGTCCCCACAGCAACAGCCATTCGCACCGAGTCCGCCATCAAGCCGCCCCTGAAGCCGGGTGCGTCGCCGCGGCGATGCTCTGGGACCTGACGGCTACCTGACGAAGCGGCGAAGATCCAGAAGAGAGGCGGCCTGGCGCCGGATGGCGTTGCGCTCGGCGGTCAAATCGGGTTCCGCATCGATCATGCTGTAAACGAGACCCAGTACGATGCTGTAAGCCAGCATCATTCCGAGCGAGAACAACGCCGGCCAAAAGCCGAGGCCGACACGCATTGCAAAGGGGCCAAGCCCCAGCAATGGAAAGAAAATGATATCCATCACCAGCCATCCGAGCACGCCGGCGAGGAACCCCTTAACAGGACCGCTGTTGCCTGGCAGATGGTGGTAAAGATTGGCAAAGATAAAGCCTGCAGCCGTCGAGCCGTTGAGGTACGAAAGCAACCATGGCAGCAGCGGATGAATATACTCCCCGGTCGAGTGACTGAGCGCGATCTGGAGACTTTGGTAAGGCTGGAACGATTCAAGGATGCCCAGCTTGGCTTTGCCGAGCATCAACAAGGTATGCGTAAGGTTTCCGCAAAGCCCGGCAATTGCCGCTTTCCAGACCCACCTTTTCGTCGTCAGTAAACCAAGCAGTTTCCGGAATTGCACGGCAGCCTCTTCAAATACGACATGGGATTTTGCCGTTGCTTGGAGCGGTCATCAAGGCTACGGCAGCGGTGCTGCGGCGAGGAACCCGTCAGGATACACTGAATCGTCTTCATGGCCGGATTACCCCAACTCGGCAAAGCTTGGCGCTGGCTGTGTCTTTTTACAGCAATTCATTAGACAGCCGCCACCATTCGGAACGTTGACATAGCTCAAGCGCGCATGGAGGGATCGAGCCCGGCAACGTCCGTGCCTGGTCATTCGCGAT
>JBAVEE010000301.1:0-3807 GCA_049587575.1 Bradyrhizobium sp. | reverse complement strand
GGGCTTGCCTTGCTCGATCGGATTGAAAGTGCCCGATCCGCTCAGGGAAAGGCCCGACTTGCCATGCGCGAAGGCGGTCGCAACCTGTCCCGGCATCACCTGGGCGATCTGTCCCGACTTGAAGTCCGCGACTTCGACCTGTCCCCGGAGCACATCGACGCTGGTCGAGGCGGCATTCACGGAAACGCGAAACTTCGTTCCCTTGACTACCGCGGCAAGGTAGGGCGTCTCGACCTCGAAGTGCTGCACGTTGCGCTTTTCAACTTCGAGAAGGATCGACCCGGCCTGCTGCACGATCGTTGTCGGCAACCCGTCCTTCTTCTCGGTGGGCAAGCCGATCACGGAGTTGGGCGAGACCAGAATGGTTTCTTCGCCGCGCGTCAGGAGAACGCGGCCGTTGCCGCCGGTCCGGACCGTGTCGCCCGGCTTCAGGACCTCTTCCTGGCCGAGTGAAACGGGCTGGGCGCCGGTCGTCATCATCCAGACCTGGCCGGAGGACTTGCTCACATGCCAGACGCCATCTTCGGCGGCGAGCGCGCCCGAGGCAGTACCGAGAACGAGCGCCGTCGCCAGGATGCGTAAAAACCTGCCGGTCGAACCCATGAAACTCTCCATTAGCCCTGTCCGACCCGGAGGCGTACCGGAAAAGTTTCAACATTGAATGAGCGGGACCCTCGGGGTTTGCGGATGTCCTTAACGGTTCGTTGACCATAAAAATCTATGAAAAATCATGCTGCTAATGATTTTTCATGGATTCATTGGAGGTCATCCGGGAACCCACGGCCTTGCGGTATCCCGGGCGGGAGCACGATCGCGTTGCGGTATGGGCCAGGCCGCCTTCGCGAGCCTGGCCTTGATATTTTCCGTGATGGTCCCGAATTCGGTGAAAGCGCAGCAGGCAAGCCCACCAGGCTTCGACCCGAGACAGACCGAAAAGCGCTTCGACGAACCGCAATTCGGCCATACCCCCACGGGCCGGCCCGCCGCCCCGCGAATGCCGGTCGTGTCCCGACCGGAAAAGGCGGCGGATTCAAAACCATTGTTCACGCTCCGCAGCGTCTCGCTGACCGGGGCCCACGCCATCCCGCCCGCTGACATCTTAAGAACTTATCAACCCTATCTCGGAAAAAGCGTCTCCCAGGCCGACCTTGCGGCCATCGCCGCAGCCGTCGGCGACGCTTATCGCGCGGCCGGGTTTCACCTCAGCCGGGCGATCGTGCCGCCGCAGGATATCAGGGACGGCCGAGTCCATATTCAGGTGATCGAAGGCAGCATTGCCGAAGTGGCATTGAGGGGCGATGGCGCCGAGCAGTTCGGTATACGGCCGCTGCTCGACCCGGTGCTCGCCGAACACCCCTCGCGACTGGCGACCCTGGAACGTCAACTGCTGCTGATCAACAACCGGGCGGGCATACGCGTCGTCGACACCGCGCTGGAGGAGATCGGCAATGCGACCGGTCGTTTCCGCCTCATCGTTTATTTGAAAACCTGGCACATCTACACCTCGTTCGGGCTCGACAATCTCGGCTCTTCCATGATCGGCCCCTGGCAGACCTATGCGACCGGCGCCTTCAATTCCTATCTGTTGCCCGGCGACACGCTGGCGCTCAATCTCTCGACCGTCCCGAACGACCCGCGAGAGCTTGCGTTCGGCCGGCTGTCCTACGATGTCCCGGTCGGAACCGACGGGGCACGCATCGGTGCATCCGCCCTGTACAGCGAGGTTCGGCCAGGCGACTACAGACGGCTGCTGAACGACGTCACAACGACCGAGGCTTTCGAGATCCGCGGCAGCATCGTCCCGGTGCAATCGCAACGATCGACGCTGACGCTCACCGCCGCGGCAGACTTCAGCAACGTCTCGGAACACGACGTGTTCGGCCCGGTCTACAACGATCACATCCGCACCGTCGGCCTGACTTCCGATTACAGGCTGCAGGACAATTTCGGCGGCAACAATTACTTCACGCTGACCTGGCGTCAGGGTCTGCCGATCCTCGGCGCGTCGCAGTTGGGTGACGCTTTGGTGTCGCATGACGGCGCGTCCGCCAATTTCTCGGTCATGGATGCCTGGTTCACCCGATATCAGACGCTGTCCGACGCATGGTCGGTGAAAATCGCAGGCGCCGGCCAATTCGCCTCCGGTCCGCTGTTCCTCTCGCAACAATTCTATCTGGGAGGCGTCGCCTTCGGCAGAGGCTATGGCAGCGCCGAAACCAGCGGCGACAACGGCATGGCCGGTTCGTTCGAACTGCGCTTCGATCAAAAACTGAGTTTCCGTTACCTGACCGGCTATCAAATCTACGGTTTCTTCGACGCCGGCATCGCGTGGAACGACGGTTTCAGTTACACGGACGGCATCGCACTCACCTCTGCGGGCGCCGGCGTGCGGTTCTTTCTGACCAGCGATCTGCAGGCCGATCTCGCCGTGGCTTTCCCGCTGAGTTACCGCGCGCCCGACAATTCCAGCCGCAGCGCCCGGCTGCTGTTTTCGCTGTCCAGCGCCTTCAAGGCCTGTCCGCAGGCAAACTGCCTGTAGCGCAAGCCTCGGCTCCCGAGCCAGCTGCCTTGCCGCAAACCAGCGACGTCGGACCTCCTACACGACTGACCTGTGCCGCTCGATGCAGGTCCGCAACACCTCATCGATCGGCCTGCCCCACCAGTCGTTGGAGAAGATCTCGATCTCGGAGTAGCCGGCAAAGCCCTGCGCCTCGACCGCCGATCGCACCGATCTGATGTCGATCACGCCGTCGCCCATCATGCCGCGGTCGTTGAGGATGTCCCTTGTCGGCACCAGCCAGTCGCAGACGTGAAACGCGAGCAGCCGGTCGGGGCCGGCACGGGAAATCTGCGGCAGCAATTCGGGGTCCCACCAGATGTGATAGACGTCGAGCGCCACACCGAGCGCACCGCTGCGCTGCGGGTCCAGCCGATCGCAAATATCGAGCGCTTGTCTCGTGGTGTTGACGCAGGCGCGGTCGGCGGCATAGGCCGGATGCAGCGGTTCGATCGCCAGCGGCATCCCGGCCTCGCGGGCATACTCCATCATTTCGGCGATGGCGTCCTCGACCTGCGCCCGTGCGGCCGCGATATCTTTCGAGGCCACGCTTCCCGGCCGCGAATATTGCGGCAAGCCGCCGACCACCAGCACGACGCAGGGCGCGCCCAGCGCGCTCGCCTCATCCACGGCCCGGCGGTTATCGTCACGCGCCTCGATGCGGTGCGCGGCGTCCGCCGTGAACATGCCGCCGCGGCAATAGCCGGACAGTTCCAGCCCCGCGTCGCGCACCGCGCGCGCCGCCCGATCAAGGCCGAGGGCCGCGACCTGATCGCGCCAGGGATCGATGGCGCGGATGCCGTGTCGCGCGCAGGCGTCGATGATTTGCGCAAGGTCGCCCTGCTTGCGAACGGTCGCGGTATTGAGCGACAGCCAGCGATGATCCGTCGAAAAGTCCCGCATCACGCCTCGATGCCGCGGAGCGCCAGCACCGCCTTCATGCGCCGCGTCGCCATTTCCGGATTAGCCAGCAGCCCGGCCTGGTCCGCCAGCCGGAACAGCTCGGCCAGATGCAGCGTCGAGCGCGTGCTCTCCTGCCCGCCGACCATGGTGAAATGATCCTGATGACCGTTGAGATAGGCCATGAACACGATGCCGGTCTTGTAGAACCGCGTCGGTGCCCTGAAGATATGTCGTGACAGCGGCACCGTGGGGCCGAGCACGTCATGGAATCCCTGCGTATCGCCGGCGGCCAGCCGCGACAGCCCATAGGACGCCGCCGGCGCGATCGCATCGAAAATGCCGAGCAG
>JBAVEE010000300.1:0-2533 GCA_049587575.1 Bradyrhizobium sp. | reverse complement strand
GATCCCCTTGAACTGGGGCCCGGGCATCCGGTACAGCGTCCAGCCCTCGAAGCACTGCTTGCCGGTCGCCGCGTTCGGCCCCGCGAGCGGTTCCTTGCACTTGGAGCGATCGAAGCTCGCCATCTGTCCGCTGGAGAGCACCGTCCAGGCCACGCCTTTGGAATCGACGTCGACGCCGCGCGAACCGAACGTGCCCTCGGGCGACTGGAAAATCTCGGAGACGGCGGTCTTCGTCGGATCGCTTCCCGGGATCAACCGGATCAGCAGGGCGGGTTGCGAGATGCGCGAGAAGCCCGGCCCCATCGCCTGGCCCCAGATCACATCACCCTTCGGGCTCGGCATGATGCCGTAGAACGCCGCCTTCACCCATTTGTCCTTGGCGGGGTCGGTCGGTTGATCGGCGTTGACGAAGGGCTCGCGCTTGCCGGTGCCGCTGACGTTCACCACCGTCGGCGTCCAACCCTGCGACTTCATCGCGTCGCCGGTCGCTTCGAATTGCTTGACGTTGAGCCACCCGACGACGCCGCTGTAAGGCTGTCCCTGGCTGAACCAAAGCGTGCCATTGTTGTCGAAGACCAGATGATGCGTGTTGAAGCATGTGTCGATCAGCGTCCACTTCTCCGTCTTGGGATCGTAGAAGGAAGCTTGCCGAGCCGAATCCTTGAGCGGCGCCACCTGCGCTGACGGGAGATCCGAGCCCTCCTTGCAACTCGCGGGATTCGGAGCGCGGCGAAGCCTCGCCGTGAACCAGACCCGGCCTTTATCGTCCATCATCGGATTGTGGATGCTGGTGTGACCATCCCATATCGGCTTATCGCCCCAGAACACCGACGGAGCCATCGGGTCATCCGCTGCACTGGGCGTCTGCGGGTCGATATAGGGATGCTTGATAAGCTTCGTGGTGTTGTGAACGGGATCAAGCACCGGCACGAAATCCGAGCTTTCTTCCGGCGAGCCGTAGATCGGTCCGTTGGCATTCACCGTCGGGTGGCGTTTGTCGGTCGAAACCTCATCGTGCAGGTACATTCCTGGCTTGCCCCATTCCCACGACGTGATTACGACGTTGCGCTCGACGCCCTTGGGACGTTCCGGCTTGTCGAAGGGAAGCTCGCCCTTTGCGACGCGATCGGTCCAGTCCGCGAACATCTTGTAGGCGCGGTCCGGCCCAAGGCGGCCGAGAGTCAGCGCCATGTTGTTCATGGCCTGGCCGGACTGCACGCGGCGTTCCCACATTTCTTCCGAATTCTTGAACTCGCCGAGCTCCTTCACGTGGGGCGAGCGAATGTTCTGGCTGCCGAGCGCGTGGCAGGACTGGCAGGAGTTCTTGATGCTATCGATCCAGGTGGCTTGCGAATCCATGCCGGCCGGGATGCCGTTCGGGTTTTTGTCCGAGCCCGGAAACTCGCTGGCGGCGGGGATCTTGAGCATGGAATACCAGTACATGCCCGGATAATATTCCGCGGCCGCCGCCGCGCTCGGCGCGGGCTTTGCCTTGAGATCGACGGTTTTGCCGGGGACGACGTCCTGCTTGTCGGAATCGACCAGTCCGTAGCCGCGCGCCCAGATCTTGTATTTTGCCGCGGGCAGCTGCGGAATGACGAACTGGCCCTGATCGTTGGTGACGACCGTTTTGGCGTATTTGGTCGGCAGATCGGTGGTTTCCGCGATTACCCAGACGCCGGCCTCCGGTCCGTGGGCGCCGGTGACCTTGCCTCCGATCGCATCGGCAGCCAATGCCGCCTTCTGCTGGGCATGGACGGGAGCAGTGAAGCCCATCACGAACGAGGCAATCACGAGCGCGCCGAAACCGGCGCGCCGATGGCGATAAAAGGTCATGCTTTCGCTCCCGTAGACTGCGGAACTTGGCGTTCCAGCACTTTGCGACAATATGAAATGACGTCTTGTAGTCTAAAATAGCATCCGATGAATGCAGCTTGCTGTCAACGTGGCTTCCAGCGCGCGGGGGTTGTCATCGCTCCCTCGATGTGGCTGCCCCGCGCCGCTATTTTTTCGGTTCAAGCAGACAATCAACCTCGACCGGCGAGTCTGCTGCGCTCGACATGCGGCGCCGGGAAACGTCGATCGTCTGGTAGCCTTCCTTCGCGCAGGAAATAGTTATGCTGTCCGGCAAAACGTCCTTGCCGAAATTCGGATGCAGCTTGTAGCGGCCTTCGATATTGGTTTGCACCATGATGCGCCGCGCTCCCCACTCGGCTTTCACCTGCACCTGCTCAATTGACCGAAGACTTCCCACCTCCCTGGCCTCGCCAAAAAACGACAGGCCGGGTTCTTCGTCATGTTCCGACAATGCTTCTCCCGCGCGGGATTTCCCGGCTACAACGACGATCGCCGCGAAGGCGACGAGGACTACGAACGAGATAGCGGAATTCCATCGCAACATATCAGTTCCATTTTCGCGAACACTTGCCAGCCTGCCGACGTCTGGGGTTCAACGCACGAAGAATCCGCGGAAGAGGTAAACGAAGATGAGCATGACCACCAGCGGAGCCAGCCAGCCGAGCCAGAGCTGGGC
>JBAVEE010000299.1:0-9681 GCA_049587575.1 Bradyrhizobium sp. | reverse complement strand
CCGAAAAGGACCGCTACGGCCTCGACGACCGCTCGCGCATCCTCCTGACGGTGAAAAACGGCAAATACGTGCTGGTAAAGTGAGGGGATGAATCTCCGAATGCGCCGGACGTCATCATCCGCGAAGGCGGATGATCCAGTACGCGCGACGCCGGAGAGCTGGCTTCGAATTCACGGATTACCGGATGCCCCGCCTTCGCGGGGCATGACGGCTTGTCTCCAGACTAAATCCCGCTCGCACCCTCATGCGCGAATCCGAGATAGCTCGCCGCGACGCGCGCGTTGGCCGCAATATCCTTCGCCGCTCCATCCAGAATGAATTCGCCGAGCTCCATCACATAGGCGCGGTCGGCGATTTGCAGCGCGGCCTGCGCGTTCTGCTCCACCAGCAGCACCGACACGCCGCTTGCGCGCAATTCGCCGACGATGCGGAAGATGTCGGCGACGATGATCGGCGCCAGGCCCAGGCTCGGCTCGTCCAGCATCAACAGCTTCGGTGCGCCCATCAGGGCGCGGCCCATCGCCAGCATTTGCTGTTCGCCGCCGGACAGCGTTGCCGCGATCTGCCTGCGTCGTTCCTTCAGTCGCGGAAACAGCGTGTAGACGCGCTCGATCGATCTGGCCGCTTCGGCCCTTGCGATCCGGAACGCGCCAAGCTGCAGATTGTCCTCGATACTCATGGCGCCGAACAGCTCGCGATGTTCCGGCACCAGGCTCAAGCCCGCCGCGACCCGGTCCTCGATCTCGAGCCGCGCCATGTCCTTTCCGGCGAACGTCACGCGGCCCTTCAGCGGCAGGATCCCCATGATGGCATTCAACAGCGTGGTCTTGCCAGCGCCGTTGGCGCCGATGATGGTGACGATCTCGTTTTCGGCGACATCGAGGGACACCCCGCGGACGGCCTCGACTTTGCCATAGGCAATATGCGCCCGGGTGACCTGCAACAGCGCGCTCATGCCGGGATTCATGAAGCGGCTCCAAGATAGGCCCTGATCACGTCGGGGTTGGTCCTGATCGCGCCAGGGGTGCCTTCGGCGATCTTGATGCCGAAGTCGAGCACCACGATGCGATCGGCCAGATCCATCACGAATCCCATGTCGTGCTCCACCAGCAGCACCGACATGCCGCCGTCGCGAAGCTCGCGCAGCAGGCCGGCGAGCTGTTGCTTTTCCAGATGCCGCAAGCCGGCGGCCGGCTCGTCGAGCAACAGCAGCATCGGATCGACGCAGAGCGCGCGTGCGATCTCGACGATGCGCTGCTGGCCAAGCGCAAGGCTGCCTGCCAGCGTGTCGATGTGCGCGGTCAGGCCGACCCGCTCGATCTGGCGCGCCGCTTCCGCCAGCAATCTTGCCTCATCCGACCGGTCGAGGCGGAACATGCTGGCCAGCGCGCCGGCCCGTCCCCGCAGATGCGCGCCGATCGCGACGTTTTCCAGAACCGTCATGTCCGGCACCAGCTTGACGTGCTGGAAGGTTCTGGAAATGCCGAGCCTTACCACCTGCTGCGGGGTCGCGTTGCCGATCTTCCTGCCAAGAACGGAAATCGTGCCGCCGGAGGAGGTGAGCACCCCGGTGATCAGGTTGAAGGTCGTGCTCTTGCCGGCGCCGTTGGGACCGATGAGGGCGACGATTTCGCGTGCCTGAACGTCGAATGAGACGTCGTTGACCGCGACCACGCCGCCGAACTGCTTGCGCGCATTGTCGATCTGCAGGAGCACGTCCGCAGTTGCCGCGGCCGTGGCGCGCGGAGCCAAGGCAAGCGATGTATCGGGTCGCTCGCGATTTAGCCTGAACGGCACGAGCGCTGCGAGCCATGGCCACACGCCGGCCGGGGCCAGTTGCAGCAAGACCACGAGCAGGATGCCGAACACGATGGTCTCGAGCTGCCCCTCGCCATGGAAGACAAGCGGCAAATAGCTCTGAAGAATTTCCTTCAGGATGACGACGATCGCGGCCCCCAACACGCCGCCCCAGACATAGCCGGCGCCGCCGACCACCGCGATGAAGAGATATTCGATGCCGGCCTGTGCCCCGAACGGAGTGGGATTGGTGGCGCGCTCGAAATGCGCATAAAGCCAGCCGGACAGTCCGGCCAGCACGGCCGCGTAAATGAAAACCAGAAGTTTTGCGCGCGGCGTCTGTATCCCAAACGCCTCGGCGGCGACGTGTCCGCGCCGCAACGCGCGGATCGCGCGGCCGGTGCGCGAGTCCAGCAGGTTCATGGTGAGCAGCGCGCTGAGCAGGACCGCGATCCAGATCGCGAAATAGATCGTTCCGGGGTCGATCATCCGCAAGCCGCCAATCTCCAGCGGCGGGATGCCGGAAATGCCGTCATTGCGGCCGAGGAATTCAAGCTTGCTGAACAGATAGAACAGGCCGAGGCCCCAGGCGAGAGTGCCGAGCGGCAGATAGTGGCCCGACAGCCGTACCGTGACGAGGCCGAGCGCCACCGCGGCGATGCCGCTCACCAGCAACGAAAGCGGCAGCGTCAGCCATGGCGAGACGCCGTAGGTCGTCGTCAGCACCGCCGTGGTGTAGGCGCCGAAGCCGCAAAACGCCGCCTGGCCAAAGGAGGTCAGGCCTCCGACGCCGGTGAGCAGCACAAGGCCCATCGCCACCAGCGCGGAAAGGCCGATATTGTCCAACAGCACGATCCAGAACGGCGGCATGCCCGGGATGAACGGGATCGCCGCCATCACCAGCGCAAACACCATGACGGGTAGCCGCTGCGCCATCGCGATCAATCCTTCTCTTCCTCGGCCGCGGGCGCCGCCAGCGACCGCAACAGGAGAACCGGAAGGATCAGCGTGAAGACGATGACCTCCTTGAAATTGCTGGCATAGAACGAGGAGAAGGCTTCCACGCCGCCGACCACCAGCGCTGCGATCGCGGTCAGCGGGTAGCTCACGAGGCCGCCGATGATCGCGGCGACGAAGCCCTTCAGCCCGATCAGGAAGCCGGTGTCGTAATACAGCGTCGTGATCGGCACGATCAGGATACCCGAAACCGCGCCGATGACCGCGGCCAGCAGGAACGCGATTTGTCCCGACAGCGCGGTTCTAATACCAACGAGCCGGGCGCCCAGACGATTGACGGCGGTGGCGCGAAGCGCCTTGCCATAAAGCGTCAGGCCAAAAAACAGCCAGAGGCCCGCGATCAGCGCGAGCGTGACGGCGTAGACGGCGATGCTCTGGCCGGTGAAGCGCAGCGAACCGGCGGTGAAGGCGGCGTCCGAAATGGTCGGGCCGCGCTGGCCCTCGGCGCCGAAGAACACCAGCCCAAACCCCTGCAGCGCCAGATGGCAGCCGACCGAGGCGATCAGCAGCACCAGCACCGAGGTTTGCGCGATCGGTTGAAACGCGATGCGATAGAGGAACAGGCCGATGACCGCGACGATCGCCAGCGACAGCGCGATGTTGACGGCGATCGGGCTGTGGCGGCCGGCGAGCGAATAGGTCAGGGCCAGGATCGCCGCGGGCACGATGATATTGAGCGATGCACGCCCGACCATCCCCGGATGCAGCGACCTGCGGCCGGCGAACAGGTCGAGGCCGAATGCGACGAACCCCATCGCCAGCGCCAGCCCCGCGGTGCCGGGCACCTGGCCTGCCGACAGCGTGGCGTAGGTCAGGGCGCCGTAGGTGACGAACTCGCCTTGCGGAATCAGGATGACCCGGGTGACGGCGAATACCAGCACCAGCGCAAGCCCGAGCAGGGCATAGATCGCGCCGTTGGTGATGCCGTCCTGCAGCAGGAACAGCATGATCGTCGTGTTCAAGGCCGGGCGCTCCCCCTCAGGCGTCGGGCCGTGTGCGACCCCCGAGGCGCCGGCCGACGACAGCAGTTGAAATAGGCTGCCGATATTTGATATGGTTGATAACAATTATTAAATATAATCTCAAGGCCGGCGGGTTTCTGCGCCGGACGTTTGCAGCCTACCGGGATTGCGAGCATCGAGCGATGACTGTTTCCAAATCCGCGGCGGCCGATGCCACCAGGGCGTCCCGCTCCGCCCGCAAGGAGCCGGCCGATGTCGGGGCCGAAGGCGCCGCGCTGCAATTGGGCGAATTGTCCGAATTGCTGGGCTACTCGCTCAAGCGCGCCCAACTGAGAATTTTCGAGGATTTTCTGCGCTGTGTCGCGCCGCTGCAGCTGACCCCGGCGCAATTCTCCGTTCTGCTGCTGCTCGACAGGAATCCCGGACGCAACCAGACCGAAATCGCCAATACGCTCGGAATCCTGCGGCCGAATTTCGTGGCGATGCTCGATGGCCTGGAAAGCCGCGACTTGTGCGCGCGGATGCGTTCCACCAACGATCGGCGTTCGCATATCCTGGTCCTGACGGACAAGGGCCGCGCGGTGCTGGCGCGGGCGAAGAAACTCGTCGCCGCCAAGCACGAGGCCCGTCTCAACGAGCTGCTCGGCCCCGCCAACCGCGCCGCCCTGCTTGCAATGCTGGCCAGGATCGCAAGCGAGTTTTGACATACCCGCGAATCCGGACTTGTCGCTTCGCTCCGCCCCGGAATGACTGCGGTGCCGCGATCAGGCCGCGACAATGCGGCCGCGATCGCCTCGCGCCTCGCGCCCTGACAGAAATAGCCGCTCGATCTCGCTCGCAGGAAGCGGCCGGCTGAACAGGAATCCCTGCATCTCGGTGCAGCCTTCGGACGTGATCTTGTCGAGTTGCTCACCGGTCTCCACACCTTCGGCGGTGGCCGTCATGCCCATGCCTTTCGCCAATGCGGCGACGGCCCGCACGATATTGAGCGAGCCGGTGTTTTCCGTAATGTCCTTGACGAACGACCGGTCGATCTTGATCTTGTCGAACGGAAAGCACTGAAGATAGGTCAGCGAGGAATATCCGGTGCCGAAATCGTCCATGGCGATCCGAATGCCGAGCGCGCGCAACTGATGAAGAACGGCAAGTGTGGTTTCCCTGTTATGCAGCAGGACAGTTTCGGTAATTTCGATCTCCAGCCGTGTCGGGTGCAGGCTCGAGCCGGCGAGCGCGCCGACGATGACCTGCATCAGGCCGGGGCTGCGAAATTGCGCGGCTGAGATATTGACGGCGACGCGAAGGTTTGCGGGCCATCGGGCCGCGGTAGCGCACGCCTGCCGGATCACCCATTCCCCCATCGGGACAATAAATCCGATCTCTTCGGCCAACGAAATGAACGTCGCGGGGGCTACCAACCCCTGCTTCGGATGATTCCAGCGTATCAGGGCCTCGAATCCGCTGATTTCGTTGCTCGCCAGATTCACGACCGGCTGGTAGTAGAGTTCGAATTCGCCGGCCGGCAGCGCCCTGCGCAGGTCCTGTTCCATGATCCGGCGGGTCTGCATTTGCAGGTCCATCGCGGGCTCGAAGAAGCAGAAGGTGCCGCGTCCGTCGCCTTTGGCCCGGTAGAGCGCAAGGTCCGCATTGCGCAGCAGTCTGTCGGGTTTCAGGCCGTCGCCAGGACCGACCGCGATGCCGATGCTGGCGCCGATCACGGCCTGATGGCCGTCGAGGTCGAAGGGCTCGCTCATCAGGCTGATGATTTGCTGCGCGAGAGAGGTCGCCTCGGAGGGGTCCCTGATGGGAGCCTGCACGACGACGAATTCGTCGCCTCCCATTCGTGCGATCGTGTCGGTTTCGCGAACCAGCCCGCGCAGCCGGTCGGCGACTATCTTGAGAAGCTTGTCACCGGCGGGATGGCCAAACGTATCGTTCACCGCCTTGAACTGATCGAGATCGAGGTGATGAACCGCGACCATTTCCTCGCGATGAATTCGGCGGCCCAGCGCATGTTCGAGCCGCTCGTTCAGCAGCACGCGGTTGGCCAGATCGGTCAGCGCGTCGTGGTGGGCCATATATTCGATCTTGACCTCGGACCGGCGCTGCTCGGTGATGTCTTCGTGTGTGGCGACCCAGCCGCCGTCCGGCATCGGCCGATGGCGAATCTTGAAGGTGCGGCCGTTCTTCAGTTCGACGATGCTGTCGGTAGGCTCCTTGGATACCGCAACGTTGCCACGCCAGTGCAGGTATTCATCCCTCGACATCGCGGGAAAGCTGCCTGCGGCATAGCGCAGGTCGACGATTTCGGTCAAAGGCGTTCCAGGACCGACGCGGTCGTGCGGGAGATCATACATATCGACGTAGCGGTCGTTGCACACGATCAGCCGATGGGCGGCGTCGAAGAAGCATAGTCCCTGCGACATGTTGTTGATCGCGGTATCGAATTGCAGGTGCCGGATCCGCAAATCCTCCTCCTGCTCCTTGCCGACCTCCAATTGCCGTTTCAGGCGAGCGCTCATTTTCTCCCGAGCAGTGATGTCTTCATGCGTGGCCATCCCGCCGCCGCCCGGCATCGGATAGATCGTGAATGCAATGATCCGGCCATCGACCAATTCCTGGATCGCCGTGCGTCGGACCACGCCGCTTCCTATCAGCCCGCGGATGTGCTCATCGGGCTTCGACGGAGCCTTGGATCCCAAATTCAACCGATGTTGGATGAGCTTTTCGATCGGGGTTCCCGGCCTGACCTGCTCGGGACCAAGTCCATAGATTTCCAGGTATCGCTTGTTGCAGAAGACGAAGTTATCGTTGCCGTCGAAGATCATGAGCCCGAGCGCCAGATTGTTGATGGCGGCCTCGAGCAGCCCGGTCGGGAGAACCGGCTCCGGATCGACACCAGGCTCCATGAAATCCGTCATATGGCGTCCCCCCTGCAAAAGGTTTGCAGCGCTCCGACATTGAGAAGCCGTCTATTGAAGGAGCAAGCGGGTAAATTGCAGCCTTGAAATACGGTGATTCCGGCAAGTTCCTTGGGTTTCGCTGAACAAAACGTTAATCCGGCGCTGCGGCGTTCCAGCGGGCCTGCGCTGACGTCGCAGCGGGTCTCTACGACCCGTCCACCAGAATGACTCTGATATCGTTGACATTGGTCAGCGTCGGGCCGGTCAGCAAGAGGTCGCCGGTCGCGGCGAAGAATGCGGTCGCGTCGTTGTTGTCGAGATAGGCCTTGGGATCGAGCCCGAGCGACTTCACCTTCGCAAAGGTGCTTTGGTCGATCGTCGCGCCCGCGGGATCGGAGGCGCTGCCGGCCCCGCCGTCCGCCCCGTCGGTATCGCCAGCCAGTGCCGATAGGCCAGGGGTGTCCTTGAGCAGACCGGCCAGCGCCAGCGCATATTCCTGGTTGGGGCCGCCGCGCCCGTTGCCGCGCACGGTCACGGTGAATTCACCGCCGGAGAGGATCGCGACCCGCTTGCCCCGGCTGCGGGCCTCCAGCGCGAGCCGGGCGTGATCGCCCGCCACATCGCGGGCCTCGCCTTCGAGATCGGCGCCGAGGTCGATGACGGCGTATCCGGCGTCCGCCGCCACCTTGATCGCGGCGTCGAGCGAGGCCCTGGGCCGCGCGATCAGCTCAAACCGCGTGCGCGCAAAGGCGGGATCGCCAGGCTTGCAGCTCTCGTTCGCGGGATCGTCGAGCGCGCGGCGGACGGCGTCGCCGACGTCGAGGCGATATCTCGCGACGATGGCGCGGGCGTCCGCAAGCGTCGTCGGATCCGCTACCGTCGGTCCCGATGCGATCGCGGAAGGATCGTCGTGGGGGACATCCGAGATCGCCAGGGTTACGATCTCGGCGCGTTGTCCGGCGCGCGCCAGCCGGCCGCCCTTGATCCGCGACAGGTGCTTGCGGACGGTGTTAACCTCGCCGATCGGCGCGCCCGAGCGCAACAGCGCCCGCGTCACCTGTTGCTTCTGCGAAAACGACACGCCTTCGACCGGCGCGATCCAGTTGGCCGAGCCGCCGCCCGACAACAGCACCAGCAACAGATCGTCGGCGCCCGCCTCTTGCGCCAGCCGCAAGCTTTCCTCCGCGCCCTTCAGCCCGGCCTCGTCGGGCACGGGATGGCCGGCTTCGATCACTTTGATTCGCCGTGTCGGCACGCCATGGCCATGACGGGTGGTGGCAAGCCCCGACAGCCGCGCCGGGTCGAGTCCGAGCGCGTCGAGATAATGCCGCTCCGCTGCCGCGGCCATCGCGGCGGCGCCCTTGCCGGCGGCAAGGCAGATCACCTTGCCCCTGGGAACAGGGCGCAGATGCGCCGCCAGCACGATATCGGGATGCGCGGCGGCGACGGCAGCGTCGAAGATCGCGCGCAGGAGAGGGCGTCTGTCGGTCATGGCTCTACAGAATTCGGCATTGCGGAATGTGAGGTGGAAACATGCAACGGCGGTTATCCATCCGATTGCGGCAAAAGAAAACCCCCGCGGCAGGCCGCGGGGGCTTTGGCGCGGATCGCTCGCGGGCGTCAGCCGCCGACGTCGCCGCTGATGATGTCGCCGAACAGCACCCATCGCTCGCCCTTGAACTGCATCAGCTGAAGCTGGCTGATCGGGGCGAAATCGGTTGGCGAGGTGTTGATCTTGATGCCGGGCAGCAGGACTTCGGTTCGGAAATCCTTGAGGTTTGCGGCCTGCTTCATGACATTTTCGCGGGTGAGGTTGTCGCCGCACTGCTTCAGCACCTGAACCAGCGTTTGCGCGACGCCGTAGCCGACCTCGACCGAGCCATCGAGCTTGTTGCCTTCCGGAAAGTCCTTGGCGAGGAAGTCGAGGAACTGCTTCATCCCGGGGTCGTTGTCCCACTGCGGATCGGAAACATCCTTGGCGTAGGCCGCGGAAATAATGCCTTGCGCATTGTCGTAGCCGGCCGGCTTGATGACGCTGCCGACCGAGGCGGAGACGTTGTTGAGGAATTGAAGGGGCTTCCACTCGATCTCGGCGACTTTCTTGATCGCCTGCGCCGCGAATTTCGGCGTGGTGATGTTGACGAAGATGTCGGCACCGGTGGACTTGAGCTTGACGATGTGGTTGTCCACGCTGGGTTCGGTGGTCTCGTAGCTTTCCTCGGCGATGATCATCGATGCGGCCTTGGCGCCGAGGCCGTCCTTGAGGCCCTTGAGGTAGTCCTTGCCGTAATCGTCATTCTGATAGAGCACGGCGATCTTGGCGTTCGGCTTCTCCTTGAGAATGTATTTGGCGTAGATGCGCGCCTCGCTCTGGTAGCTTGGCTGCCAGCCCATGGTCCAGGGAAAATCCTTGGGATCGTTCCACTTTGTGGCGCCGGTGGCGACGAAGAGCTGCGGCACCTTCTTCGAATTCATGTACTTGTGAATCGCCGAGTTGGGCGGAGTGCCGAGCGGATTGAAGATGAACAGCACCTCGTCGCTTTCCACCAGCTTGCGCGCCTGTTCGACCGTCTTCGGCGGGCTGTAGCTGTCGTCATAGCTGATGAAGTTGATCTTGCGGCCGTTGATGCCGCCGGCATTGTTGATCTTCTTGAAGTAGGCGGCCTCGGTCTTGCCGATCACGCCATAGGCGGACGCGGGGCCGCTATAGGGCATGATGTTGCCGATCTTGATTTCGGTATCGGTGGCGCCGGTGTCATATTTTTTCTGCGCGAGCGCGCCGCTGCTGGATGCGGCAAGCAGCGCGAACGCGGCAGCCGAAGCGATGGCAATTCTGTTTGCGATAACGGGCATTATGTCCTCCCTGTGGTGATTTGGATGGTTCGCACACATCACGGCTTTCTTGATCGAAAGCTCTTGGTGCCCCAGCGGCTTGAGTACCATTTTACCGGGTTCGTCACAAGAAAAAGCCCTCCGCGCGAGACGCGAAGGGCTGCTCCTTTAGT
>JBAVEE010000298.1:0-3240 GCA_049587575.1 Bradyrhizobium sp. | reverse complement strand
TGATCGCGAGGATTCGCACGTCAACGGATGCGGCTGATTGCGCAAGGGTCGGCGAAGCCGAACCGAGCGCGAGCGACAGCGTCGCAATCTTCAGTATCTGACGGGCCAAGCCCTCACGACGCTCTTTCCTCCTCGCGTCGCTCGCCATGACGGCCTTATTCGATTGGAGGGTTTGCGGCCATACCCTGAAGCGGACGCGCGACGATTTCTCGTCGGCCGCTGAGCCGGAGCCAACGCGCGGCTTCTCCCTCTCCTCGCAAGCGGGGAGAGGTGACCGGAGTCCGCCCTTCGCGGGCAAACGATCAGCCAACATGCTCGGACTCAAGTCCTCTTGCGCGAAAAGAACGCCTTGAAAGCCGCCACAGCTTCGGTGGAGCGCATGCGTTCGCCGAACAGATGGCTTTCCTGGTCGATCCTTCGGATCAGGTCTTCCGGCGGCGGCCTCACGAGCTTTCGCGAGATCGCGACCGCTTCCGCCGGCAGCGAGCAGATGTCGCGCGCCACCTTGCGGGCCTCGGCTTCGGTGTGGCCCGGCGCCACCACCGCGTTGACGAAGCCGGCGAGGCGGGCGTCCTCGGCGCTGAGCGAGCGCCCCATCACCAGCATCGCGAACGCACGCTGATGTCCCATGGCGCGCGGCGCAAGCAGGCTGGACGCGCCTTCCGGAACCAGCCCGAGATGGATGAACGGCGTCGAGAACGTCGCCACCGTGGAGGCGAGAACGTAGTCGCAATGGAACAGCAGGGTGGTGCCGATTCCGATCGCGATGCCGTCGACCGCGGCGATGATCGGCTTGGCGTTGTGGGCCAGCGAATAAAGAAATTTCACGGCGTTGGATGCGCGGGGGGCGTCGGCGTTCGAGGTGCCGTCCTTCAGGAAATCCTCAAGATCGTTGCCGGCGGTAAATACCCCCGGGCCGCCGGTGATGATGATGCAGCGGATGGCCGGATTGGTCTGCGCCGTATCGATCGCCTCGCTCATGTCGCGATACATGTCCTGCGTGATCGCGTTCTTCTTCTCCGGCCGGCGCAGCGTGATCACCCGCGTGGCGTCTTCGTCGGTAACGATCAGGTGTCTGGTCATGGGGCGGCCTTGAAATGAGCGGCTTGGGTGCGGGTGGCGGGTATTCCGAAAATATCCTACATCATCCCGCACGGCGCCCCAACCGCAGGCCGCGGGTTTTGGCGTGAGGCAACGACGCGCGAGCACGAGGAGCCAGACGATGCAGCTGACCGGGATACACCATCTGACCGCGATCTCCGCC
Source organism: Bradyrhizobium sp. (assembly GCA_049587575.1). Classification (GTDB taxonomy): domain Bacteria; phylum Pseudomonadota; class Alphaproteobacteria; order Rhizobiales; family Xanthobacteraceae; genus Bradyrhizobium. Next base: position 1,976 of record JBAVEE010000298.1, on the reverse strand, counting down.
AAACCGCGCGAGAATCTGGCTTTCTATACCGGTTTGCTGGGCATGCGGCTGGTCAAGAAGACCGTCAATCAGGATGACGTCAGCGCCTATCATCTGTTCTACGCCGACGGAATGGCCAATCCCGGCACCGACCTGACCTTCTTCGATTTTCCGGCCGCGCCGGAGCGGCGCGGTACCAACAGCATTTCCGCTACCTCCTTGCGCGTCGCGGGCGAAAGCAGCCTGGGTTACTGGCGCGATCGCCTGCGCAAGGCGGGCGGCCACACCGGCGAGGTCACCGAGATCGACGGCCGGCTGACGCTGCCGTTTGAGGACACGGAAGGTCAACGTCTGGCGCTGGTCGATGACGGCGGTACCGGTCCGGCGTCGCCGTGGGAGAGGAGCCCGGTGCCGGCCGAGTACCAGATTCGCGGCCTCGGTCCGATCGTGCTCAACGTGCATGATGTTGCGCGCACCTCAATGGTGCTGACCGCTGTCATGAACATGCGGCACGTGCGCGACTACACGGCGCCGGACGCGCCGGCGCCGATTCAGGTGTTCGCGATGGGCGACGGCGGTCCGGCCGCCGAGCTGCACGTCATCGAAGCCAGGAATTCGCCGATGGCGCGGCAGGGCGCGGGCGGCGTGCATCATGTGGCGTTTCGCACGCCGAACGAAGAGCAATACCACGCCTGGACCCGGCGGCTGAGCGAACTCGGCATTCCCAACAGCGGCGAGGTCGACCGCTTCTATTTTCGCAGCCTTTATTTCCGCGAGCCCAACGGCATCCTGTTCGAGATCGCCACCGACGGGCCCGGCTTCGCCACCGACGAGCCGCTGGAAACGCTCGGCGAAAAACTGGCGCTGCCACCGTTCCTGGAGCCGCGCCGCGCCGCGATCGAGGCGGGGCTGAAGCCGATCGGGTAGCGCAAATCTGTAGGGCGGGTTAGCGTCAGCGTAACCCGCCGTATGACGCCGACACGGCGGATTGCGCCTTCGGCCAGACCTCCCTCCGCAGGGAAAACCAATGACCGCCAAGGGCCTCTACGACAAGAAATTCGGCACGAGGCCGCCCGTGCTCGACAGCGAGCAGGCGCTGGTTGAAAAGCGCGCGGAGCTGAAAACCGCCGAGACCAACGTCCGGCAGATCGGAGCCGAGCGCCGCTCGATTGAGGCCAAGCTCGCCGAGGCCAGGGCCGGCTACATGGCTGACGCCACTGACCGCCGCACCAGGGCGCTGATGAAGATATCCCAGTTCAACCAGGACATTACAAAAGCGCGGCAGAAGGAGAGCTATCGCCGCCTGGTAGCGCCGGTCGACGGCAGCGTGCAGGGGCTGAAGATCCACACCCCGGGCGCGGTGGTCACCACCGCCGACACGCTGATGACCATCGTGCCCGATGGGACCGGCATTGAGGTCGATTGCCTGGTGCCGAACAAAGACATCGGCTTTGTCGGCGAGGGGCAGGACGTCGAGGTCAAGCTTGAGGCGTTCCCGTTCACGCGTTACGGCCTCGTGAAAGGCCGCGTGCGCAAACTCGGCCGCGACGCCGCCACCAATCCGAACGCCGCGCCGCCCGGCTCGCTGGCGGCGATGGCGCCAACGCCGCAGCAGAGCACGTCAGGTGCGCCGCCGGCCGAACTCGCGTACCCCGCCAAGGTGACGCTGTTGCAGGACTGGATTCTGGTCGATGGCCACCACGAAAAAATCCGCGCCGGCATGCGCGTCTCCGCCGAGATCAAAACCGGCGACCGCCGCGTGATCGAATATCTACTTTCGCCCGTGATGCAGGCGGTGAAGGAAGCGGGGAGGGAGAGATGAAAATCTTTAGCTGGCTTTTTGACCGTGTTCTCCGGCTGGTCGGTTCGAACTCAAATTCAGGCGGGGCCCCTGTTATGGAAAGTCAAAACGACCGAGAGTTTGCTGCGGTCATGGCCGCAATCGCAGAGCGTCGCAAGGTCGACCGATCGACGGCAATTACTGTCACACCATTGTT
>JBAVEE010000297.1:0-3617 GCA_049587575.1 Bradyrhizobium sp. | reverse complement strand
GGGCAGCCCGGCAAGGCCAACCCAAATCGGCGTGTTTCGCGGCAGAATCCCCCTAATCCGGCCCTGTTTTTCTCAACTTTTGCTCCCTATATTGAGCGTGCCGGCTTGCCGGCTATGGAAATAAAGTGCCGTCGCAATAAACCATTCGGACCCGGGGGCAGTACCCGGCGCCTCCACCCAAGCCCGCCAATGGCGGGTTTCGGCGGGGGCGAACCAGGATCGACGAGGGCGTAAAGGGCGTGTTTTTTCCCGGTATGGTTCCGCCGTTATCGGGCTATGCAATAGTTGCAAACGACAACTATGCTCCGGTTGCTCAGGCCGCGTAAGCGGTTTGAAAAACCAAGTCTGAAGTCCTAGTGGGTTAAGCTCCGCTGGGCGGGGTTCGGAGGCACCTGGCAACAGAAGCCTCCACTTCAATTTGCTCACCTTTCCACGGTTTTGCCCGAATCTTCACCGGCGACGGTAACGCCTGCTGACCTCGGCCCGCCGGCGGGGTAGCATGGAAAGATGGGCGAGTCGGACCTCCGGCATCGCCGCAGATCCGCGGCAGCATTTGAACGCGACAGGACCGATAATGGCGACCGATCATATCCGATACGACGTGCTGGCGCGCGACGCGCTGCGCGGGGTGCTTCGACGCGTATTGACCGACGCCGCCGAGCACGGCCTGCCCGGCGAGCATCATTTCTTCATCACCTTTTTGTCCACCGCCGAGGGCGTGAAATTGTCGCCGCGGTTGCTCGCGCAATATCCGGAAGAGATGACGGTCATTCTCCAGCACCAGTTCTGGGATCTGGTGGTGACGGAGGACCGTTTCGAGGTCGGCCTGTCGTTCGGCGGGATCCCGGAACGCCTCGTGGTTCCGTTCAATTCCATCAAGAGCTTCTTCGATCCATCGGTGCAGTTCGGCCTGCAATTCGAACCGTCCGATGCCGAGACCGAGGCTCCTGCGACCAATCTTCCGGCGGTGCCGGCACCCGCCGGCCTGCCGGTGCCCGCACCTGCCGCTGAAAGTCAGGACCAGCCGGCAAAGCCGGGCGAGGGAGCAGAGGTCGTTCGGCTGGATCGTTTCCGCAAGAAATAATCCGCGCGCGGCGGCCTTCTCACTGTAATATGGAGATAGCGTGGCCCGCGCGAGACAAGTGGCTCGCGCGCAGCAGACGTGATCCATGGCACGATCGATACCCTCCCCGAGTTCCCCAGCCACGCGCACCGAAACCGACAGCTTCGGTCCGATCCAGGTTCCCGCCGACCGCTATTGGGGCGCGCAGACCGAGCGCTCGCGGCAGAATTTCCGCATCGGCCATGACCGGATGCCGATCGCCGTCATTCGTGCGCTCGGAATCGTCAAGCTTGCGGCGGCGCAAACCAATCGCGAGCTCGGTCTGCTCGATGCGCGGCGCACCCGCGCCATCACCCGCGCCGCGCGCGAGGTGATCGACGGCAAGCTCGACGATCATTTTCCGCTGGTGGTCTGGCAGACCGGTTCCGGCACCCAGACCAACATGAACCTCAATGAAGTGATCGCCAATCGCGCCAATGAACTGCTTGGCGGCAAGCTCGGCGCCAAGGCGCCGGTACATCCCAACGACCACGTCAATATGAGCCAGTCGTCGAACGACTCGTTCCCGACCGCGATGCACATCGCCGCCGCGATACGCATGACCGACGATCTCATTCCGGCGCTCGAGATGCTTCACCGCGCACTGCGCGCGAAGGAAAAAGCGTTCGCCGGCATCGTCAAGATCGGCCGCACCCATACCCAGGATGCGACGCCGCTGACGCTCGGCCAGGAGTTTTCCGGCTACGCCGCGCAGGTCGAGAGTGGCATCGCACGGCTGCGCGTGGCGGTCCGGGATCTGTACCCGCTGGCGCAAGGCGGCACCGCGGTCGGCACCGGCCTCAACTCGAAGCCGAAATTTGCCCGGGCGTTTGCCAGGCAGGTTGCCAAAATCACGAAGCTTCCCTTCACCAGCGCCGCCAACAAGTTCGAGGCGCTGGCCTCCAACGATGCCTACGTGTTCGCGCATGGCGCCATCAACGCGATGGCCACCGGCCTGTTCAAGATCGCCAACGATATCCGTTTGCTCGGGTCGGGCCCCCGTTCCGGCCTGGGGGAACTGATCCTGCCTGAAAACGAACCGGGTTCCTCGATCATGCCCGGCAAGGTCAACCCGACCCAGTGCGAGGCGGTCACCATGGTTTGCTGCCAGGTGTTCGGCAATCAGGCGGCCATCACGGTCGCCGGCAGCCAGGGCCATTTCGAGCTGAACGTCTACAAGCCGGTGCTGGCATATTGTATGATACATTCCATCCAACTGATGGCCGACGTCGCGCGCTCCTTCACCGAGCACTGTGTCGAGGGAATACGCGCCGACGAAAAGCGCATCCGGGAGCTGATGGAGCGGTCGCTGATGCTGGTGACCGCGCTCGCACCGAGGATCGGCTACGACAACGCCGCCAAGGTCGCCAAATCGGCGCATGCCCGTGGAACCACCTTGAAGGAAGAGGCGGTGCGGCTGGGCTTCGTTTCCGCTGCTGAATTCGACCGGCTGGTGAAACCGGAGAAGATGACGCGTCCGGGATGAACGGCGCATTGCGGCCTTGCGAAAGAATCCGTGGCCGGAAAATAGTTCTGGATCGTATCGCCTAAAGAATTAGGCTGTCCGACTATCGCCGCGGCGTTGGGGCGTGGTAGAGCAAAAAAATATTTTAGCAGAGCGAAGCAAGTTTTTTGATGTTATCAGAGGGCATAATGGGGATTTTCCTAAATGGCGACCGAGCGGGCTAGCGCGGGTCCTTCAAGTTTGGATGCGGGCTTTGCGCCTGGACGGCGCGCACGGTCATTGATCGAGTGGATTTTCACAGAGCCAACCGGATTGCTCCGCTCCGCCGGTACAGGCTCTGACAGCAGTGGCGCTCACTCCCGTCTTCGTCAGCATGACGCATGGCGGCTGATCGCATGATGGGGACCGGCATGGGGGATGTGGTCAATCTGAAGCAATTCAAGAAGCGCGTCGCGCGGGACCAATCGGAGAAAGAGGCCGCGGCCAATCGTACGCGGTTCGGCCGAACCAAATCCGAACGCCTTCTGGACGAACGCCGCACAGGCCGCGCCGACGACTTGCTGGATCAGCATCGGATCGACGGCGAGGACGCGTCATGAAATCGCCGGTCGTGAAGCGGTCGATCGTGGTCGCGGGTCACAAGACCAGCGTCAGCCTCGAAGAGGCATTCTGGAACGGCATGAAGGAGATCTCCGGTCTTCGGAACATGACCCTGTCCGAACTGGTGGGCGAGATCGACGGCAACCGTCAGCAAGGCAATCTGTCCTCCGCCATTCGCCTCTTCGTGCTGGATTATTTCCGATCGCGCGCCGCTTCGGCGGCGCCGGATGCAAAACCGCAGGCTTAGTGGCTCACCGGGCGGCATTACCCCGCAATCTCAGTGTTCAGCGCATGACAGGCGTTGCAACGCTCGCACTGTCCGATCAGCGGCCTGAATTCATCGGCCCGCCTGGCGCGGCTGGCGCTCCAGGCGATCTTCGAGGCCTCGGTGGCACGCTGGTAGAAATCCGCAAAATTCGACCACAGATCGGGAGAGGCAAACGTATCGGT
>JBAVEE010000296.1:0-2689 GCA_049587575.1 Bradyrhizobium sp. | reverse complement strand
CGATGAGGGAGCTGGTGCGGTAACGCGAGTACGTGCCCCGGACGCAGCGCAGCGCAGCGCGTGAGCGGTGCGCTGCAGAGCCGGGGCCGATCAAGTTGGCCGGCTGTGGGTCCCGGCTCTGCGGTGCATCGTACCGGACGATGCTCCGCATCGCCGGGAGAACGCTGCACCGCGTCCGGGACACGTGACCGGAAATGGCCGGCAAGAGCGAGGAAACGTCAATGCCCCAGACCATCCACCGCGGCATCAAATCCCTGATCGAGGAGGCCGATGCCCAGATCGAAACGCTCAGCGCCGCGGACGCCATCAAGGCCGCGCAAGGCGACGATGTCGTGATCGTCGATATCCGCGACCCCCGCGAGATCGAGCGCGAGGGACGTATTCCCGGCGCGTTCTCCTGTACCCGCGGCATGCTCGAGTTCTGGATCGATCCGGCCAGTCCCTATGCCAAGCCGATCTTCCAGCAGGACAGCAAGTTCATTTTTCATTGCGCCGGCGGCCTGCGCTCCGCCCTGGCCGCGAAGACCGCGCAGGATATGGGGCTGCGGCCGGTGGCGCATATCGCCGGCGGATTTGCCGCCTGGCGCGACGCCGGCGGCCCGACCGAGAAGTTCGAACCGAAGAAGCCCAAGGGGTGATGTTCCTCCGTCATTCCGGGGCGCGCGAGGCGCGATCCCGGAATCCGGAAGCTGTTATCTCGAGATTCCCGGATATGAATTGCAGATCTGAGGTTCGCGGTTCACGCTGCGCCCCGGAATGACAACAAGGATCCAGCATCCATGACATCACCCACCGACGATCCGCTCGTCTCCACCGATTGGCTCGCCGCCCATCTCGATGATCCCCGCGTCAAGATCATCGACGCAACCTTCAAGTTGCCCGGTGTGTTGCCGCTGCCTGTCGAGGACTATCTCGCCGCGCACCTTCCGGGCGCGGTTTTCTTCGACGTCGATCACATAGCCGATCAGAGCGACCCGCGGCCGCACATGTTTCCAACCGCCGAGCAGTTCGCGCGCGATGTTGCCGCACTCGGCATTTCCTCGGGCGATACCGTGGTCGCCTGCGATGCCGGCGGCTGGGTCGCCGCCCCCCGGGCGTGGTGGATGTTCCTGTCGTTCGGTCATCCCGATGTGAAGGTGCTCGACGGTGGTCTGAAGAAATGGTTGCGCGAAGGTCGCCCGACGCATTCCGGCAAGGTTGCGCCGAAACCCGGAAAATTCCAGGCCAGGCTCGATCCAGCCTATATCCGCAGCCGGCAGCAACTGATCGGCAATCTGGAAACGCACGCCGAGCAATTGATCGACGCGCGCCCGCGCCCGCGCTTTGAGGGTACCGTTGCCGAGCCGCGGCCGGGCCTCCGTCCCGGTCACATTCCCGGCAGCCGCAACGTGCCCTATGCGGAGCTGTTCGACGCCAATACGGGTGCGATGAAGCCGCTTGAGGAGTTGCGCAAGGCCTTCGCCGATGCGCGGGTCGATATCAACCGGCCGATCGTCACGACCTGCGGTTCCGGTGTCTCCGCGCTGGTGTTGACCCTCGCGCTTTACAGGCTGGGCGTGCGCGGCACCGCGCTTTACGACGGCTCGTGGGCCGAATGGGGTTTGCCCGACGGACCGCCGGTCGCGACCGGGCCGGCCTGACACAAGCCTGCCCCGCCCTTGCAAGCTTCAACGATTGCGAATGGCGGGCGTCGGCTGGCCGAACGGACTGGCCGGCTGCAGAGGTGCTTGCGCCGGCACGCGCACGCGCGCCGCAATCCTGCGGCGCCGCACCGCGCGGCTTGCCTGTTGGCGGTTCTTCAGCGCGCTCTGATCGGGCCTTGCATCGCTGAGCTTGGCTGGCCGTGTCTCGATGCTGACCGCAGGCCCGCCCAGTGTCGCGATTTTCGTCATGGCGATGTCGGCCTCCGGCGAAACCGGTGCGGCCATTGGGTCGGACAGAGCCGGAGCCGCCTGATTCCCCGGTGACGGAGCGTCGGCCGCCGCCATCGTTGCGATCCCGGATTCGTCGGCGGAAGCGGGCGATTCGGCCGGAGCCGGTGTCGCCGTCCTGGTTTCGTCGGCGGAAGCGGGCATCTCCGCCGGAGCCGGTGTCGCCTCGCCCGACGGCTGACTTTCTGCGACCGGGATTTCCGCCGTTGCAGTCTCCACCTTCACGGTTTCCGGCGGCGAAGATTCCTCCGGCTTCGGCGCGGCGGCCTGCTCGGATTCGGCAGGTAGCGAGGTGATCGTTGTTTGCTCGGCGATCGCCGCGGCATTGTCCTGCGGCTTCTCGGCGACGGGCATATCGACGCGCAGCATTGCCAATACGGGCCCGGTGGCTTCGGCCGGCTGCGCGAGCATCACTTCCGGAGCGGCGCGCCAGGACGAGTTGCTGGCAAATTCTTCATGGGCCGCGCGCAGCAGCGCTGCCGCACCAAGTCCGAAGACCAGGATCGACATCGACAACACGATTGCGGCGAACAGGAAGCGGAAGCCGGGGAGCATTGACGCGGGTTCTGCCTTGGCGGGATGGTTTGCAAAGGCCCTAGAGCCATCGGGAACGCGGTGACCACTGGCCGCGTTCGCGACACCGCGGACACGCCGCGCAACGAATCAAGGCTGGTTCGAGAATACCGCAACCGTTTCCGGACGCTCGTTAAAAAACGGGAGCTGAAAGACCGGAAAGGGGCGAAATGTGAATGGAAGCG
>JBAVEE010000295.1:0-1714 GCA_049587575.1 Bradyrhizobium sp. | reverse complement strand
GCCTCGCTGACGCCGACGTCGCGGGCGGTATTCACAATTGCGGCCCAGGTGTCGTCCGGCAAGGGCACTCCATTTTTGGTTCGCTCGGCGCGCATCGCTGCCTCCGGCTCGCCCGGGATCAGCACGGCGTCGACGCCGGCGGCCGGCCTGGTGTCCTTGAAGTAATCGATGTAGCGCGAAATCTCGCCGTCGAAGAAATTGGCGGGATCGACCACCTTGGGATCGACATAAACGGCGAACATGCCGTTGGCAAAGCGCCGGTTCGGCCCGGTGGCGCCGGTACCGGTCAGCGCGCCGCCGAGCAGCTCGCAGATCAGCGCCAGACCGGAGCCCTTGTGTTCGCCGAAGGCGCGGATCGCGCCCCTGCCCTGGCTGTGGTCGCGCGGTCCGTCCGGCGTATACGGTCCGTACAGCACCGCCGGATCCTCGCTCAAATGGCCGTCGAGATCAATCAGCGCACCCTTGGGCAATTTCTTGCCGCCGCGGCTTGCGACCAGCACCTTGCCTTCGGCGACGATCGAGGTCGCGAAATCCAGAACCACCGGCGCCTGCCCCTGGCGCGGGATTCCGACGCAATAGGGCGCAGTGGAGAGCCGGCGCTCGACGCCGCCATAGGGCGCGACCAGCACCGAGCCCGCCGCGTTGACGAAATGGATCGATACCAGACCTTCGGCCGCCGCCATTTCGGCCCAGTCGCCGACGCGGCCGATATGGCCGGCATTGCGCAGCGCCACGGCGGCAAGGCCCGCCGCCTTGCATTTTTCGATGCCGATCCTGACGGCCTGCGGCGCAACCGTCTGGCCGTAACCGAACTTGCCATCGACCACCGCCAGCGAGGGCGTATCGACGGCGAGCTCGACGGTCTGGTCGGGAACAACCGAACCCATCTTCTTCCACCTTATATAGACCGGCACCCGGATGACGCCGTGGCTGTCGTGGCCGGTCAGATTCGCGGTCGTGAGATACGTCGCGATGCGGCTGGCTTCCTCCGCCGAGGAGTCGGCGTGGTTGAAAACTTCCGCAACGAAGTCGATCAGATTTTGAACCTGTATGGTGACCATGGATCAGTCGCTCTTCTTGTTGGCTAGGCGCTTGCTTTGGCATGACCGCCGAGATAGGCGGCGCGGATGGCTTCATTGCCCCACAATTCGTCGGGCTTGCCGCCCAGCACGATGCGTCCGGTCTCCAGGACGTAGCCGTGGTCGGCGACGGAAAGTCCCATGCGCGCGTTCTGCTCAACAAGCAAGACCGTGGTATTGCGCCGGATTTCCGAAATGATCCGGAATACCGCCTGCACGATGACCGGCGCGAGGCCAAGCGACGGTTCGTCCAGCAGCAACAGACGCGGCTTCGCCATCAGGCCGCGCGCGACCGCGACCATCTGCAATTGGCCGCCCGACAAGGTCCATCCGAGCGCATTGGAAAAGGGGCGGATGTCCGGAAACAGATCGAACATCGCGTCGGCTTCACGCGACAGATCGGATTTCCGGATGCGCCGGTTCGACGCGCCCAGCATGATGTTTTCCTTCACCGACAGGCCGGGGAATACCCGCCTTCCCTCCGGTACGTGGGAGATTCCGAGCCGGACGATGGCCTCCGGCCCGAGACCCGCGATCGACTTGCCGTCGAACAGGATTTCGCCCGCCGCCGGCTTTGTCAGTCCGGAGATCGCCCGCAGCGTGGTCGATTTGCCGGCGCCGTTGGCGCCGAGCAA
>JBAVEE010000294.1:0-7085 GCA_049587575.1 Bradyrhizobium sp. | reverse complement strand
GCACTTTTCTGATCCAGTCGTGCGGGTCGGCCGCGCGGCCGTACTGGATATCGATCAGCTTCTTGCGCAGCCCCATGGCGACGGGGCCGGCTGCGCCGCCGCTGATGAGAAAATCGCCGCTCGCGGAACACACCTTGCCGATCGGCGAGATCACCGCCGCGGTGCCGCAGGCGAAGGCCTCCTTCAGCTTGCCGCTGGCGGCATCCGTGCGCCACTGGTCGATCGTGTAGGCCTCCTCGCGCACCGGCGTGCCGGCATCCTTCGCGAGCGCGATGATCGAATCGCGGGTGATGCCCGGCAGGATCGTGCCGAGCGGCGGCGTCGAGAGCGAACCGTCGTCGAACACGAAGAAGACGTTCATGCCGCCGAGTTCCTCGATATAGCGGCGCTCGAGCGCATCGAGGAACACGACCTGATCGCAGCCGTGATCGATGGCCTCGGCCTGCGCGCGCAGACTGGCGGCGTAATTGCCGCCGCATTTGACGGCGCCGGTGCCGCCGATCGCGGCGCGCGTGTAATTCTCCGACACCCAGATCGATACCGGCGCAGGTCCGCCCTTGAAATAGGAGCCGACCGGCGAGGCGATGACGGCGAAGATGTATTCCGCAGACGGCTTCACGCCTAGGAAGACCTCGCTCGCGATCATGAAGGGCCGCAGGTAGAGACTGCCCTCGCCGCCCGGGATCCAGGCGCGGTCGATGCGCACGACCTGCTCGACCGCTTCGATGAACACGGGCTCGGGCAGCGGCACCATGGCCATGCGCTCGGCCGAACTCCGGAAGCGCCGGGCATTGGCGTCGGGGCGGAACAGGTTCACGCCGCCGTCGTCGCGCTTGTAGGCCTTGAGGCCTTCGAAAATCTCCTGCGCGTAGTGCAGGACGGCTCCGGCCGGATCGAGCGGGAAATGCGCCCGGGATTCGACCCGCGCGTCATGCCAGCCCTTGGCCTGATTGTAGCGGACTATAGCCATGTGATCGGTGAAGACCCGGCCGAAGCCGGGGTCCGCGAGCCTTGCCGCGCGCTCCTTTTCGGACACCGGATTTTCCGCAGGCTGGATTTCGAACTTCAAACTCATTCCCTTGCTCCCCGCTTGTCGGAGCCGGCGCGACTTCCGGCGCGCCCCTGTCTCTCCGGGCCTTGCTGGCTTGATAGGCCTGGACTTGACCACCAACCGGCCTTGCGGCCGGGTTCCACGTCGGCATGTCCTTGAGGACATGCTTTTGTGGAGCGCGGAAGTCCAGTATGTTTGCCGAAATGCCGCTCGACAATCGTACGGTTACCAAATTCGCGGCCCTTCGCTCCCACTTCTGGGCTTTTCCGGTCCGCTTGCGACGTCGCCACGGCCGAAGCGACTTAAAATTTCGTCGTGACTGGACGTTTTGTAACATTGAACCCAAGATACGTCAATATGGCTGACATAAATTTCCCCCGCCCGTCCACCGCCCTTGATTCGAGGGCGAGCGAGGGGCGTGCTTCGGCCACGGCGCCGGCCGATCTGCGCTGGGACATCATCGAGCTTTTGTTCTTCGCCTATCGGGATTTCGTCGGCGATGCCGACCATGAACTGGAGGCCTTCGGCTTCGGGCGCGCGCATCACCGCGTGCTGCATTTCGTCTACCGCTACCCCGGGCTGAAGGTGGCCGATCTGCTCGACGTGCTGCGGATCACCAAGCAATCGCTGGGACGGGTGCTCAAGCAACTGCTCGACGAAGGCTATATCGTGCAGAAGGCCGGCAATAACGACCGTCGGCAACGCCTTCTTTTCGCCACCGCCAAGGGCGAGGCGCTGGTGGCGAAACTCGCCGGCCTGCAGACCGATCGGCTGAACCGCGCGCTGCGCGACATCGCCCCACCGGGCGCGGATGCGGTCCGTCAGTTTCTGGGCGCGATGATCGATCGCGACGATCCCGACAAGGTGCTGGAAACCATTTTTGCAACCGGCAGCGCGACCGTAAAGGCAAAGGAATAATGATCGCCCAGGCTGCAACCGTCGCCCGAACGCCGCCGCGACCGGCCGATGACGCCCCGCATCTGCTGCTGGTCGACGACGACCGCCGCATCCGCGATCTGCTGTCGCGTTTTCTTTGCGGCGAGGGCTACCGCGTCACCACCGCGATGAGCGCGAAGGATGCCCGCGCCAAGCTGCTCGGCCTGCATTTCGACCTCCTGATCCTCGACGTGATGATGCCCGGCGAAACCGGTTTCGATCTGGCCCGGTTCATTCGCACCTCTTCCTCGGTGCCGATCGTCATGCTGACGGCGCGCCATGAGGCCGAAAGCCGGATCGAGGGCCTGCAGATCGGCGCCGACGATTATGTCGCCAAGCCGTTCGAGCCGCGCGAGCTGGTGTTGCGGATCGGCAATATCCTCAAGCGCACCGCGCCGCCGCCGGTGGAGACGCTGGAGCAGATCGCGTTCGGACCCTACGTCTATCATCTGGATCGCGGCGAACTTCGCCAGAGCGAGGAGAACATCCATCTCACCGACCGCGAGCGCGAGATGCTGCGCATTCTCGCTCTGGCGCGGGGCGAAACCGTGCCGCGCAGCGCGCTGACCGGCGACGGCCCGGTCAACGAACGCGCGGTCGACGTCCAGATCAACCGCCTGCGGCGCAAGATCGAGCGCGACCCTGCCAATCCGCTGTTCCTGCAGGCGGTGCGCGGCATCGGCTATCGCCTGGTCGCATCGCCTTGAGCGCTTCGCCATGAGCACGCTCGACACCGGCCTTACGCTGATCCGCACCGCGGCGGGACGCGTTTCCGCGGCCAATGGCTGGATGGGCAACGCGTTCAAGAGCTGGATGCCGACCGGACTTTATGCCCGCGCGCTGCTGATCATGATCGTGCCGATGGTGGTGCTGCAATCGGTGGTGGCGTTCGTGTTCATGGAACGGCACTGGAATACGGTCACGCGGCATCTCTCCGCGGCGGTGGTGCAGGATATCGCCGCCCTGATCGACGTCTACAAGGGCTATCCGCAGGACAAGGACCGGGCGCAGCTGCGGCGTATCGCCCAGCAGCGGCTCGGGCTGGTGGTGGATTTCCTCCCCGTCGGCGACATGCCTCCGCCCGGACCGAAGCCGTTCTTCTCGCTGCTCGACCAGACGCTCTCGGTCCAGCTCAGCCGGCAAATCGCCAAGCCGTTCTGGATCGATACCGTCGGCCGTTCCAACCTGGTCGAAATCCGCATTCAGCTTGGCGACGCGGTGATGCGGATCTTTGCCCAGCGCAGCGCCGCCTACGCCTCGAATTCGCAGATCTTCCTGTTCTGGATGGTCGGCACGTCGTCGATCCTGCTGATCGTCGCGGTGCTGTTCCTGCGCAACCAGATCAGGCCGATCCTGCGCCTTGCGGATGCCGCCGAGAGCTTCGGCAAGGGCCGCGAGGCTCCCAACTTCCGGCCCCGCGGGGCGCGCGAAGTACGCCGCGCCGCCAACGCGTTCCTCGAGATGAAAGCGCGCATCGAGCGCTCCATCGAACAGCGCACCGCGATGCTGGCCGGCGTGTCGCACGATCTGCGCACCATCCTGACCCGCTTCAAGCTCGAACTGGCGCTGATCGGCGACAGTCCGGAAGTCGACGGCATGCGCAGGGACGTCGACGAGATGTCCGGCATGCTGGAGGCCTATCTTGCCTTCGCGCGCGGCGACAGCGGCGAGCAGGCGCAGCCGACCGACATGACGCAGGCACTGGAGGAATTGCGCAGCGACGCCGAGCGCAACGGCCACACCGCCACGGTCTCGTTTCACGGACTTCCCGTCGTGACGGTGAAGCCGGCCGCGTTCAAGCGCTGCCTCGCCAACCTCGTGTCCAATGCGGCGCGGCACGCCAACGCGATTTCAATCACCGGCCATCGCGATCACCGCTATCTGACGGTGACGGTCGACGATGACGGACCGGGCATTCCGCAGGCCATGCGCGAGGAAGTGTTCAAGCCGTTCCTGCGTCTGGACGACGCCCGCAACCAGGACGAGGGCGGCACCGGCCTCGGTCTGGCGATCGCCCGCGACATCGCGCGCTCGCACGGCGGCGACGTCACGCTCGGCGACAGTCCGATGGGCGGGCTTCGCGCCGCGGTGCGGATACCGGTGTAAGCGATGTGATCAATCTCTCCCGGCAACGGCGGTGAGCCCCTCTCCCGCGCTTGCGGGGGAGGGCTGGGGTGGGGGCGCCACGCATCACCGCCGCCAGATTCCGAGGGGAGATTTCCCCCACCCGCCGCGCTCTTGCGAGCACGGCGACCTCCCCCGCGAGCGGGAGAGGTGCACCGACTTCGCGTTTTCGATTCAACCCGGGCCAGCTATTTCGGCACCAGACCCTTGAGCTTTTCCGCGTCCTTGACGTTGAGCTTGAAGCCGCCCGGCATCACGATGTCGCCGGGTTTCTGGCCGGGCTTGCAGGCGCCCAGCCATTTCGCCTCGATCATGGTCGTGGCGTCGCGCGGCAGGCCGGCCGGGCCGCGTTCGCTATGCGTGGTGGTCTTGACGGTGTAGGCGGAATTGAAATCGCCCGATATTTCCGAATGCGAGGTCATCGACACGCCCGCCACGCTGCACACGGAATCGGTGACGTAACCGGTCGCGGTCTGCTCGATGTCGCGCTTCGAACAGATTTCCTTCGACAACGGCGAGGACGCGGTGGCCATGTCCTTGTCGGTGGTCTCGTCCGTGCAATGCTGCATCGTCATTTCGGGCAGCGGCGAGCCGGTCCTGACCAGCTTCATTTCCCAGAGACCGGTCTTGCGAAGCGGCATTTCAACCGCGCCGGCATCGAGCGCCGGCAACACCGCCAGCAGACAGGCCCCGAGGCAAAGTGAAGGAAGCTGTCGCGTCATGCTCCGCACTCCCGGTGAAATGCCGAAGACGGGATGGTCCGATTCAGTATTTGGTGCGCAGCGGCCGTTGGTCGGCGCCGTAGGGCACCCAGCGGCAGGCAAACGAGACGTACCCGCCATATTGCGGGTCCACCGCCAGGAATTTCACCACCTTGCCGTACCTGGCGCAGTGATCGACCGCGAGCTGGCGGGCATCCGTCGTCGTCGCCAGCTCATAGGCGATGATGCCGCCGGTATCGTTGCCCTTGAAAGGCGGCACCCAATCGGCCAGCGCCGGCGCCGAGGCCAGCATCCCGCAGACGGCAACCAGGCTCGCGGCCCCAATGATTCGCATCGCAGACTCCGTTTCACTTGAGGTGACACCTTAGAGCGCCCCGGTGGCCGTGAAAAGAACGGCAGGGCGTTCGATGCGGACTTCTTGGTAGGTGTTGCCGCGTTGCACTTGACCTCGTGCGGGCTTCACGGCACGGTTCGCTCGTTCGATCATACGGCGGACCGTCCATGCGCGACTTCTACACATTCTCCGGAAAAACCAGTTTTGGCGCCATTCTCGGCGCCCTGTTCGGCCTGTTGGTGTTCGGCCAGGCGGCCGAGGCGGCCAATCCGCTGGAGCTGAATTTCTGGCTGTCGGGCCCGAAATATGACGGGCGGGTCAAGTCCTGTGAGGCCGCGCTGGGGACGATCACCTCGCAGTTCCAGGAAAAAGAGAGCACCTTCTGGAATTCGTCGCTGCAGATCACGGCCTATGGCCGGATCCACGAAACCGCCTTCCGGCCGTGGCAATCGGACAATATTCCGCGCCGCTATTGCAGCGGCGACGTGATGCTGAGCGATGGCAAGCTGCGCACCGTCCACTACTCGATCATCGAGGATGGCGGCTTTGCCGGCTACGACCAGGGCGTCGAATGGTGCGTGACCGGGCTTGATCGCGACTGGGCCTATAATCCCGCCTGCAGGGCCGCAGGGCCCTGATTTCAGGCGGATTTTCGCAGTTCCTGAACCCGGGCATTTGCTGCGGTCCGCCTTATCCCCATTTTTGTTCTTGAAATGTTCCGTCCGGCTGCTAGGCTTCCTAGCATAGTCTGGCATGAGGGCATCACCATGTTTCGTTTTGTGTCGCGTCGGATGGCGCGGATTTTCGCCAGTTCCAGCCGGTACCTCTTCGTGGCGCTGATCGGCATCGCCGCGGCGCCGGCCGCGTCGGCGCAGGATCGCCGGCAGAACACGCCCGGCGAATTCGATTTCTACGTGCTGTCGCTGTCCTGGTCGCCCTCATTCTGCGAGGAAGCCTCCGAACGCGGCAACAGCGGGCGTTCGCAGGTCCAGTGCGGGGGGCGGCCGTTTTCCTTCGTGGTCCACGGCCTGTGGCCGCAATACGAACACGGCTTCCCCGATTATTGCGAGCGGCCCTCGCCGCGGCTCGATCGCAATATCATGTCGTCGATGCTGGATCTGATGCCGGCGCCCGGGCTGATCTTCAGCGAGTGGGACAAGCACGGTACCTGCTCGGGGCTGGGGCCGCGGGCCTATTTCGAAACCATCCGCAAGGCGCGCTCGGCGGTGAAGATTCCCCCCGAATTCATTGAATTGTCCGATCCGAAGTCCGTCGCGCCGTCGGACATCGAGGACGCCTTCATCAAGGTCAATCCCGGCCTCTCCAACGCCGCGATTGCGGTCACCTGCAACAGCTCGCGGCTCAGCGAAGTGCGGATCTGCATGAACAAGGACCTCCAGTTCCGCGCCTGCGAGGAAATCGATCGCCGCGCCTGCCGGCGCGAGCAGGTGGTGATGCCGCCCGTCCGCGGCGGGTAAACTGCCCGCGAGCGATTTACCGTCGTTGCGAGTCATAGGGCGCGCATTCGCGGGGGGCCGGCGGCTCGCCATGAGGCGGGTTATGTCGTACCCCTCTGCCATGAACTATCGTCACGCCTTTCATGCCGGCGGCTTCGCCGACGTCATCAAGCACATCGTGCTGGTGCGCATGCTCACCTACCTGCAGGACAAGCCGGGCGCGTTTCGCGTCATCGACACCCATGCCGGCGCCGGGGTCTACGATCTCACGAGCGAGGAGGCGCGCCGCGGCGGCGAATGGCTGACGGGGATCGCGCGCATCATGCAGGCGCGCTTCTCCGAAGCCACGATGCCGCTGATAAAGCCCTATCTCGACATCGTCAGGTCCTTCAATCCGCAAAGCCCGCTCCAGACCTATCCGGGATCGCCGCTGATCGCGCGCGCGTTGTTGCGGCCGCAGG
>JBAVEE010000293.1:0-3303 GCA_049587575.1 Bradyrhizobium sp. | reverse complement strand
ATTGTGGGTGGCCTGACGCGCGGTCGCGAGGTTGTAGAGATTGTCGCCCTTGTGAAACAGCGGCGTTTCCGGCGAGTTCATGTATTTGGCGGCGACGTCCTTCTCCAGCGCCCGGCCGCCGAACGCGATGACCCGATTGCGCACGTCGGTGATCGGAAACATCACGCGGTCGCGAAACTTGTCGTAGGGCACGGGGATGTCGTCGCCGCCGACCAGAAGCCCGGCCTCGACCATGTCCTCGACCGGAATGCCCTGCGCGCCGAGATACTCCTTCAGGGCAAACCGCTCGCCGGGCGCGTAGCCGATCCGGAACTGCAACTGGGTGCCGGGCGAGATCGCGCGGTCGGCGAGATAGCCGCGCGCTCTGGCGCCATTGCGCGAGGCCAAGGTGTCGGCGAAGAATTTCGCCGCCAGTTCCATCACGTCATACAGCGTCTTGCGGCGCTGCTTGTGGCGCGCGGCATCGGGGGTCGCGGCCGGCAGCGGCAGGCCCGCCATCGCGGCAAGGCGCTCGACGGCCTCGGTGAAGCCGACGCCCTCGGTCTCCATCAGGAAGGAGATGATGTCGCCGTGCTTGCCGGAGGAGAAGTCGTGGTAAAATCCCTTCTGGTCGTTGACGGTGAACGACGGCGACTTCTCCTGCTGGAACGGCGACAGTCCCTTCCACTCCCGCCCCGCTTTCTTCAACTTGACGCGCCGGCCGACGACTTCCGAAACCGGAAGCCGGGCGCGCAGGTCATCGAGGAATTGGGGCGTAAAGCGCATCTGGCTCGCGATTTTGCGGGTGAGTGGGGGACTCTCCAGGAAGTCCTGGCCAACCGACTACCGATATAGGGTGGCGAGGGGAAATTACGAAGATTATCGGGCTTCTCGCCGCTATTCACAGGCCGTTTCTCGCGGTCGTCATTCCGGGACACGCGCAAGCGTGGACCCGGAATCTCGAGATTCCGGGCTCGCGTCTTCGACGCGCCTCGGAATGACGGTGTATGACGCGTCCCTACCTCACCAAAAACCGCCCCGAGGCGATCCGCGGCAGGTGCGTCACGGGCCAGTTGTAGAGATAGGTCCAGGCCTCGCTCGCGGCGCCGTCGCCCGACGCGACCGGCAGCATCCGCCGGATATATTCGGTCGGCTCGGCAAAACCTTCGCCGCAGGCCTCGTACATGTCGAACTCGGCCAGCAGTTCGGCCGGCCGGCGCAGCCGGAACAATTCACCGAACACGACGTCGCCGGCATCGTCCGAGAGCACCATCCCCGGATAATGCCTGACGAGATAGAGCCGGCCGCGGGAGCGCGCCTCGCCGACGAAATCCGCGCCGCGCGACAACAGCCGCGCCATCGGATGATCGAAGCCGCGCATCAGCGTGCCGTAGACGAAGAGATGGTCCGCGTTCACGGCAAGCCGGCCCCGATTTCCATGATCAGGCCTCCACCACCGTCTCGGTGGCAGGGAAGACGTCGATGCTGACCTCCATGCCGATAAACGCATCGGCCGAGCCGAGATAGCAGCCGTGCAGCGGGATCGCCTGGCGCGGATCGCGCGAAACCGCGACGCGGACGAGGTCGCGGGTGCCGACGATGCCGTTGGTGGGATCGAACTCGATCCAGCCGGCGCTCGGCAGATAGACCTGAACCCAGGCATGGGTCGAGCCGCCGCCCTTGTAGCCATCGGTGCGATCGCCGGGGATGAACAGATAGCCCGACACGAAGCGCGCGGCGATGCCGAGCCGCCGCAGCGCCTCGATCATGAACAGCGCGTAGTCGCGGCAGGTGCCGGTTTTCGTCTGCAGCGTGTCGAGCGGATGCTGGGTGCCCTGCTCATGCCGCTTGCGGTAGGTGAAGGCCTCGCGGATGCCGTGGGTCATGCCCGACAGAATCCTGTAGGTCGGCGTCGGCCCTTCGGCGTCGAGAAAATTCCGCGCCCACGCCGACAGCTCGCCCTGGGGATCGCCATATTGCGGCGTGATGAACTGGACGAGGTCGGGAAATTCCTCGTCGTCGTACAGGAACGGATAGAAATAGGCCGCGTCGTCCGCGGTCAGCGCGAACTCCTCGGCCGGATTGTGTTCGACGGTGGCGGTGGAAAGGAACGACAGGGTTTCGGCGCGCTCGTCGAAGGTCGCGATCGCGACGCTGTTGCCGAACACGTCGTGGATCAGGCGCAGCGACATCGGCTGCGGCACGATCGCAAGGTCGTGCGACAGCACGCGCAGATCGTGCCCGTCGCGCGGACGCAGCATGATCCGGTGTTCGCCGAACGCGACGGGGTGCGCATAGCGATATTCGGTCTTGTGATGAATCGTCAGGAGCGGCATCGTGGGTGCAATACTTATGACTTTATGCGCGGTAATCCATACCGATCGCCGCACATTTCCCGATCGGCATGCCGATTCACTGGGCAAAACGGACAACGAGCATGGTTCTGGACGGCGCCGGCGACACATCAATCGTCCTGGGAGAGGAGGATGTTCCGCCGGTCCTGGAACAAAATCCCTCCGGCTCCTCGCCGTTCCTGCTGACGTCGGATCATTACGGCCGCGCCATCCCGCGCGCGCTCGGCGATCTCGGCCTGCCGGAGGACGAACTGGCGCGGCATATCGCCTGGGATATCGGCATTGCCGGCGTCGCCGAGGCGCTGTCGAGGCAGCTGGGCGCGCATCTGATCGCGCAGCGCTACTCGCGGCTGGTGATCGACTGCAACCGCCCGCCGGACGCATCCAGTTCGATCCCGCGCATCAGCGAAGCGACCGTCATTCCCGGCAATGAAGGCCTCGCCCGCGATGCGGCCGAGACGCGGCGCCGACAGGTGTTCGATCCCTACCATCGCCGCATCCGCGAGGCGATCGACAACCGTCTTCGTCACGGCATGCCGACGGTGCTGGTGGCGCTGCACTCCTTCACGCCGGTCTATGCCGGGATCGCGCGGCCCTGGCATGTCGGCACGCTCTATCAACGCGACACCCGCCTGCCGCCGCTGTTGCTCAAGGCCCTGCGCGCGGCCGGCGACCTCGTGGTCGGCGACAACGAGCCCTATGCGGTGAGCGACGAGACCGACTACACCATTCCGGTTCACGGCGAGGCGCGCGGCCTGATGAACACAGGCATCGAAATCCGCCAGGACCTGATTGCCGATCCGGCCGGCGAGCGGCAATGGGCGGATCGGCTGGCGAATATTTTCGGCGAGATCGAGATCGAGCTGCGCGCGACGGGACTTATCGTTCCCTCCCCCCTTGTCGGGGAGGGCTAGGAAGGGGGGTGGCCGCGAACACCGCCTTCCCGACTTACCCCTCTCCCCAACCCTCC
>JBAVEE010000292.1:0-8802 GCA_049587575.1 Bradyrhizobium sp. | reverse complement strand
AAGACATGAAAGATATCCTGGATACCCTCGAGGAACGGCGCGCGGGCGCGCGGCTCGGCGGCGGCGAGAAGCGCATCGAGGCGCAGCACGCCCGCGGCAAGCTGACCGCGCGGGAGCGCATCGAGCTTCTGCTCGACAAGGGCAGCTTCGAGGAATTCGACATGTTCGTCGAACACCGCTCGACCGAATTCGGCATGGAAAAGACCAAGGTGCCGGGCGACGGCGTCGTCACCGGCTGGGGCACCGTCAACGGCCGCAAGACCTTTGTCTTCGCCAAGGATTTTACCGTGTTCGGCGGCTCGCTGTCCGAAACCCACGCCCAGAAGATCGTCAAGATCCAGGACATGGCGATGAAGGCGCGGGCGCCGATCATCGGGCTCTATGATGCCGGCGGCGCGCGCATCCAGGAAGGCGTCGCCGCACTCGCCGGCTATTCCTACGTGTTCCGCCGCAACGTCATGGCGTCGGGCGTGATTCCGCAGATCTCCGTCATCATGGGGCCGTGCGCCGGCGGCGACGTTTATTCGCCGGCGATGACCGACTTCATCTTCATGGTGAAGAACACCAGCTACATGTTCGTCACCGGGCCCGACGTGGTGAAGACCGTGACCAACGAGGTCGTCACCGCCGAGGAGCTTGGCGGCGCCTCGGTGCACGCCACGCGCTCCTCGATCGCCGACGGCGCGTTCGAGAACGACGTCGAGGCGCTGTTGCAGATGCGCCGGCTGATCGATTTCCTGCCTTCCAACAACACCGACGGCGTGCCGGAATGGCCGAGCTTCGACGACATCGGCCGGGTCGACATGTCGCTGGACACGCTGATACCCGATCATCCGAACAAGCCCTACGACATGAAGGAATTGATCCTGAAGGTCGTGGACGAGGGCGATTTCTTCGAGATCTCCGAGACCTTCGCAAAAAACATCGTCACCGGCTTTGGCCGCATCGCCGGGCGCACGACGGGGTTCGTCGCCAACCAGCCGATGGTGCTGGCGGGCGTGCTTGACTCGGATGCTTCACGGAAAGCGGCGCGGTTCGTGCGGTTTTGCGATGCCTTCAATATTCCGATCGTCACCTTTGTCGATGTGCCCGGGTTTTTGCCGGGCACCGCCCAGGAATATGGCGGACTGATCAAGCACGGCGCGAAACTGCTGTTCGCCTATTCGCAATGCACGGTGCCGCTGGTGACCGTGATCACGCGCAAGGCCTATGGCGGGGCGTTCGACGTGATGGCGTCCAAGGAAATCGGCGCCGACATGAACTACGCCTGGCCGACCGCGCAGATCGCGGTGATGGGCGCCAAGGGCGCGGTCGAGATCATCTTCCGCAGCGACATCGGCGACACCGACAAGATCGCCGCGCGCACCAGGGAGTATGAAGACCGCTTCCTGTCGCCGTTCGTCGCCGCCGAGCGCGGCTATATCGACGACGTCATCATGCCGCACTCGACCCGGCGGCGCATCGCCCGCGCGCTGGCGATGCTGCGCGACAAGCATGTCGAGATGCCGGTGAAGAAGCACGACAATTTGCCGTTGTGAGGACATTGCATGTCCATCATAGAGGCTGCCGACAAGGTTGAAATCCGCATCCTGGTCGACAACGCGACCGATACGCTCTCGTCGAATCCGCCCTTCGTCGAAAGCGAGTCCGCTTTTATCGGCCGGCGCGGCTTTACCAGTTCGGCGCGGTGCCTGTGCTGCGCGGTGCATGGCCTGTCGTGCCTCGTCACCGTTCACCGCGGCGGGAAAAGCCATGCCGTGCTGTTCGATACCGGCCCCGAGGACTACGCTTTCGAGCGCAACGTATCGAGGCTCGGTGTCGATCTCGGCGCGGTCGAGAGCATCGTGCTTTCGCATGGCCACTGGGATCATTCGGGCGCGATGCTGCTGGCGCTCGGCATGATCCGCGGCCGCACCGGCGGCCGCAAGGTGCCGTTCTACGCGCATCCCGGCATGTTCGTGACGCGCGGCGTCCGCCAGGCCAATGGCTCGGTGCGCCGGATGGACGATGTGCCCAGCGTGATCGAGCTTTCGGATTTCGGCGCGGAGATGGTCGTGACCACGGAGCCGCAGGCACTCCTCGGCGGGCTGTTCCATGTAAGCGGCGAGATTCCGCGGGTGTCGGGTTTTGAGCGCGGCTATCCCGGACAGGTCAGGCGGACGGCCGACGGCTGGGAGCCGGATGAACTGTTGATGGACGAGCGCTGGCTCGCAGTGAACATCGCCGGAAAGGGGCTCGTGGTGCTCTCGGCCTGCTCGCATGCCGGCATCGTCAATGTCTGCCGGCACGCGCGCGCGACATTTCCGGACATTCCGATCCATGCCGTCATCGGCGGCCTGCATCTGTCCGGTGCGAATGAAGCCATCATTCCGCAGACGGTGGAAGGGCTCAAGGAGTTCGGCATCAAGACCATCGCCGCCGGTCATTGCACGGGCTGGCGCGCCATGGCGGCGCTGGCGAAGGCGTTTCCCGATGCGCTGGCGCCCACCGCTGTCGGCAAGCAGTTTACCTTCTGAGGGCGGTGCTGCCGCCGCGCCTGGCCTCGGCGTCGAACGCGCGGCCATTGCCATCATCCTGTTGTGCGCGGCCATCATGGCGCGGTACGGCCGGGTGTCGGTGACGGCGGCAACCGTCATCCCTGCGAACGCAGGGACCCATACTCCGTGAATAACGTATTGGAAAAGACTGGCGGCCGGAGCTGTGTGCAGCATTGACGCTAGTGGTTATGGGTCCCCCGAGTTCGCGGGGACGACGAGAGAGTGCGACACGCCTGAACGCGCACTTCAGCGAGCATTCATCTTGAACCGGCGAAACTCTCTCCGTCAGACCCGATAGGCAAAGGACGGATGTCATGGAACGCCGGCACTTTTTAAAATTGACCGTTGGATTTGCTGCAGGCGCCAGCGCGCTTGCCGCGAGCGCGATCGCCGCGCCGTTACCGCCGATTTCAGCGGCGCAGGCCCCGTTGCCTCCGCAGCGCGAAAATGTGGAATCAGCAGTTATTTTGCAAGACGAAGTCGATCACCTCAAGCCCGAAGAGGTGCGCTGGGGCCGCCGCTGGCACAGGCACTGGCACCGCCGTTACTGGCGCCGTCATCGCTGGTGAGGTCACCGCTATTTCGCCTGTCACGATCTTTGCTTAGTCTGGAGTTGTTTTTTCGCCGCGTACCAACAGAAAGGAAAGTCTATGAAGTTTCTTGCTGCCTCTGCCTTCGCCATCGGTCTCAGCCTTGCCGCGATGACGGCGTCGCAAGCGATGCCTTTGGCGCCGCTCGACCAGGCCGCCTCGGCCGACACCATCCGTGTCGCTGGTGGCTGCGGACCGGGCTTTCATCGCGGGCCCTATGGCGGCTGCCGTCCGATGTTCAGCTGCCCGCGCGGCTGGCATCCCGGGCCTTACGGCCGCCGTTGCTTCCGGAACGGCTGGTAAGTTCCGCCGGGGCGGGGGCCGCGTGTTCGGCTCCCGCCTTTACCGGTCCTGAAAATCATTTCGCCAGGAAGGCGAGCATCAGCTCGTTGAATTTGGCGGGCGCGTCGAGAAACACCAGATGCCCGGCATTCTGGATCACTTCGGCGCGGGCATTGGGCATTTTGGCCGCGAGCGCCCTGGCGAGGTCGGCGTTCTGGCCCATCTTCGGCCGCAAGGCCTCCGGCGCATTCGGTCTGCCTGGCGCATTGTGATCGTCGGCGCCCATGATGAACAACGTCGGTTCGGCAATCAGCGGAATTTCGTGCACCACCGGCTCGCGATAGATCATCTGCGCCGAGCTGACGAAGGCGCGCAGCCAGCGCGGATATTCGGCAGCGCCCTTGATATTGAAGCGCGCGTCGATGAACGGCGTGATCTGGTCGGGCGGGATTTTCGGTGAATAATTGTTCTCGAGCTGCTTGCGGTAGCCTTCGGCGGTGAGTCTGTCCTCGTGCTCCAGGATCTTCTCGGTCGGCGTCGGCGGCACATACAGCCGGTAATCCTCCAGGCCGATGGGGGCTGCGAGCACCAAATGGTTGATGCGGTCCGGATAGGCGCGCGCGATCCGCACGCCGAGCATCCCGCCGAGTGAATGCGCGACGATATCGGCTTTGGCGATCTGCAGGTGGTCGAGCAGCGCGATGGTGTTGCGCGCCAGCGTGTCGAAATGCAGCTCCCCGGCTGGTTTGGAGGATTTGCCGAAGCCGATCTGGTCCGGCACCACCACGCGATAACCGGCATCGTTCAGCGTCTTGATGACCGGCGCCCAATAGCTCCCCGGAAAATTGCGGCCGTGCAGCAGCACCACGACGCGGCCGTTCGGCTGCGCCGGCGCCACGTCCATATAGGCCATCCGCAGCTGCTCGCCGTCATTGACCAGCGGCAACAGGCTGACGGGGTAGGGATAGGCAAACCCTTCAAGGCCGATGCCATAGGGTTCGCGCTGTTCCGCGGCCTGGGCGGACATGACCGGCGAGGCGAGCAGGGTGGCGGCGAAAGTCAGGTGACGGAAAATTCGGTTCATCGACTACTCCCAGGGATGATTCGACGGACTATTGATACCGCGGGACGCCGATGGGAAGGCGGTTTGCTTCACGACTTGTTGTCCGCAAGGCGCGGGCGTGCGGCTATTTCCCGTCGCCGAACAACGCGGCGAATCGCTTCTCGCCATTGCGGCTGAAATTGACGATCCGGCTGCCCGGCGTCGCATCGCGCGAGGCCCATTTCAGTTCGGTGAAGCGCGTCATCAGGGCCGCGCCGAGCGTGCCGGCAAGATGATGGCGCCGCTCGCTCCAGTCGAGGCAGGCCTTGCACACCGGGCGGCGCGGATGGGCGAGCGTCTCGGGGGCGATCTGCAAGGCCCTGGTCAGGAAGCGCTGGCCCTCGGCCGTCAATTCGATGTCGTGCCTGTGCTCGCGGATCAGCTTCTGCCGTTTCATGCTGTCGAGCATCTGCACGCCGAGATCGCCGGCCAGATGGTCGTAGCAAACCCGCGCCCGGCGCAACGCCGGATCCTTCGGTCCAGTGCGCACGCGCATGTGGCCGGCGCGGGCGGCCAGCCCCGCAAGGCCCTCAAGCACGCCGGCGACGTCGGGATCGGTGAGGCGGT
Source organism: Bradyrhizobium sp. (assembly GCA_049587575.1). GTDB lineage: Bacteria > Pseudomonadota > Alphaproteobacteria > Rhizobiales > Xanthobacteraceae > Bradyrhizobium. The sequence goes on along the minus strand of JBAVEE010000292.1, from coordinate 3,724 downwards.
AGTAGCGGTGACGGCCCTGCTTTTCCTGTTCGATCAGGCCCCCGGCCTCCAGCTTTCCCAGATGCGAACTGGCGGTCTGCGGCGTGATGCCGGCCTGGTAGGCCAGTTCGCTCGCGGTCAGCGCGCGGCCGGTCATCAACGCGGTCAGCATGTTGGCGCGGGCGGGATCGCCGACCAGGGAAGCGACCATGGCGATGTCGGGGCCTGCTTTCATCCTTCGATCATAGACGAAGCATCCAAGTCGATCAAGCAGCTAGCCTCAAGAGCGACCAATCGGACTCGTCATTGCGAGCGAAGCGAAGCAATCCATGAAGATCAACCTGCAACGAATATGGATTGCTTCGTCGCTGTCGCTCCTCGCAATGACGGCAGCAGACGTTGGAGGTTCACATGGCCATCACGGTCTTCATCCGTTATCAGCTCGATCCGTTCAAGCGCACGATGTTCGAGGAATATGCGAGGCGCTGGCTCACCATCATCCCGAAATGCGGCGGCGATCTCGTCGGCTACTGGATGCCGCATGAGGGCACCAACAACATTGCCTCCGCACTGATTTCCTTTGAAAACCTCGCGGCCTATGAAACTTATCGCGCGCGGTTGCGCGCCGACCAGGATGGAATTGCCAACTTCAATTTCGCCGAAGAGCACAAGCTCATCCTTGGCGAGGAGCGAACGTTTTTGCGCAAGGTGGTTGCGTAGCGCGCAGTGGCGCGAGATCGCGCGCATGGCTATGGTTGCCGCCAAGAAACGGTCAAACGAGACGGTCAGAGACGGAGAAGAGATCATGCCGATCACCTTAGCCGACAAGCGCGTGACATTCCGCAAGATGCACGAGGCGGGGTGCTTCGTGCTGCCCAATCCGTTCGATGTCGGAAGCGCAAAGGCGCTGCAGCAACTGGGCTTCAAGGCTTTGGCCTCGACCAGCGCGGGGTTTGCCTGGTCGATCGGAAAAGCCGACAATCGCGTGACGCTTGACGAGGTCTGCGCGCATCTTGCGGCGCTGTGCGCCGCGGTCGATCTGCCGGTCAACGCCGATTTCGAAGGCGGCTTCGCGCACAAGCCGGAGAAGGTCGCGGCCAATGTCGCCCGGGCGGTCCAGACCGGCGTGGCCGGATTGTCGATCGAGGATTCCACCGGCGATGCGGCAAAGCCGCTTTACGAACGCGCGTTTGCGATCGAGCGCATCAAGGCCGCGCGTTCGGCTGTTGATGCCGACAAGGGCGGAGTGTTGCTGACCGGCCGCTGCGAGGGTTTCCTCGTCGGCCAGACCGATCTGAACATGGTGATCGACCGGTTGTGCGCCTATGCCGACGCCGGCGCGGATTGTCTCTATGCGCCGGGAATCAAGACCACGGAGCAGATATCGGCGGTGGTGAAGGCCGTGAGCCCCAGGCCGGTCAATCTCCTGATCGGGGCGTCCGGTCTGTCGGTCGCCGAAGCGGCCGATCTCGGCGTCCGCCGGATCAGCGTCGGCGGTTCGCTGGCGCGCGCGGCATGGGGCGGCTTCATGCGCGCCGCGCGCGAGATGGCGGAGCAGGGAACCTTTACCGAGTTGGCCAAGGGCTATCCCGGCGGCGAGCTGAACAAGATGTTCGGCTGACACGCTGTCAGCATGCAGCAGAGCCGGACATTCGGGTGTCGGCTCTGCTGTCAGGTCATCGATGCGGACCAGGCGTTTACTTGCTTGCCGGCGGGTTCCTGGTCGGGCCGGCGGGCGCCTGCGGCGGCGGGGTTTGCGCAGGCGCGGCGCCCGTGGTCGTGCCCGGATTGGTATTGGCGCGGGGCGTGACGTCACGCATGCCCGGAGGCGCCGCAGGCGGCGACGTCGGCGCAGCGTTTTGGGCTGTCGCCGGCGCGGCGTTTTGGGCCGTCGAAGCGGTGCCGGCCTGGTGCACCGACGAGTTGTTCAGGCCGTAGAAGACCGCACCCAGTATCAATGCGATGCCGAGCGCGAAAATCGCAATCCTGCCGCCGCCGGCGGGACCCTCGGCGAGTTCGGGATCGACCTGCAGATCGTTGTCGAGGCGGGTTGCGCGACGAAGATCGTCTTCGCCGGAACGAGCGGGATTGGTGGGACGAGTGAGGTCGCTGGCGCGATAGGGATCGTCCGGATGAGGTTCGCGGGCCATGTAAAGTTCCTCCGTTATTCCGCGACAACGGCCGGTGCCCGAGGAGGTTCCTCGAACCGTCACCACTTTCTGGATGACAAACAGGCCCGCGTCCATTTTTCGATCTGTTCAGAATGGAACCCGCCGCGTAAGTTGGAAGAAATCCCTTCCGCGAGGTTGAGATGTGGGGCCTGCCTCCGAGCGATACTGTTTTGCACGCGCTGTCGCTGGTGGCGCTCGCGGCGCAAGCGATGACGGCAGCCCTGGCTGCCGGAAGGCGCAGCATGGACTGGGTGGGGGTGTGCCTGCTCGGCTGCGTCACCGCGCTCGGCGGCGGAACAATAAGGGACGTCGTGCTCGGGCACTATCCTCTGCCGTGGGTGGAACATCCGTCCTATCTGGCGCTGACGGCAGGGGCGGCTTTCGCGACCATCCTCATTGCCCGCTTTGTGCATCGGCTGTACCTGGCGTTTCTCGTCCTTGATGCGGTCGGCCTTGTGGTGTTCACCATCGCTGGCTGCGACATCGCCTGGCAGATGAATGCATCGCTGCCCATCGTGATTGTTTCGGGGATGATCACGGGCTGCGCAGGTGGTGTCCTGCGTGACATCCTCTGCAATGACGTGCCGCTATTGTTCCGCTCTGAACTCTACGCCAGCGTTTCCGTGGTCACCGGCCTGTTTTACGCGACCGCATTCGGCCTCAAGCTCAATGACGAAGCCTGGACGGGCCTGACATTTGTCCTCGGCCTGTCGTTTCGTCTGTTGGCCATCCGCTACAAATGGGAAATGCCGAAATTCGTGTTCAATGAGGATCGCGGATGATGGATTACCGCCGCGCCTTCGCCACCTGCGCCGGCGTCACCGGGGCTGCGGCATTGCCCCAGGAATTGCGGATGTAGGTGGTGACGTCGGCGATCTCCTGATCCGACATTTTCCCGGCGTAAGCCGGCATCGATCCCTTGTTGGGCGCGCGCGGCGTCGTGATCGTTTCGGCGCCGTCGAGGATGACGCGAAGCGCGCTTGCAGGATCGGCGGACTGCAGATTTGCATTGCCCGGCAGCGGCGGATAGATGCGCGGCGCGCCGCTTCCGTCCGCTTCGTGGCAGGCGATGCACGCTGCCTTGTACAGCTTTTCACCATCCGCCATCTGCGCCGGCGGCGGCGGCGCCACCGCGGGTTCGGGCGCGCCGGGCGCAAGATCCTTCAGATAGACCGCAATCGCGCGAGCATCGCCGTCGCTCAACCTTGAAGTCGAATTGAGCACGACATCAGCCATCGGGCCGCTGGCGTGGCTATGCGCGTTGCGGCCGCTCTGCAGATATTCGACGATGTCCCCGACGCTCCACGATTTGAGCCCGCTGCGGTCGGCGCCGTCGAGCCGCGGCGCGAACCAGCCGTCGACCCGGCCGCCGCCAAATTTCCGGTCGCGCTTCTCGGCCCCGAAGAAATTTTTGGGCGTGTGGCATGCGCCGCAATGCGCCGCGCCTTCGACCAGATAGCCGCCGCGATTCCATTCGGCACTCTTGTTCTGATCGGGCTCGAATATGCCCGGCCGGAAAAACGCAAAATTCCAGACGCGCATCAGCACGCGGTAGTTCAGCGGCCAGCGCAGTT
>JBAVEE010000291.1:0-2850 GCA_049587575.1 Bradyrhizobium sp. | reverse complement strand
ATTTTCAGCGCGTGATCATAGGCGAGAAGCGCTTCCTCGAAACGTTCCTGCCTCTGCAAGACATGGCCAAGTTTGATCCATGTAACGATGAAGTCCGGCTTTAGGGAAAGCGCCAGATCGAAACTCCTGAGCGCTTCTTCAAGTCTGCCTTGGCGTTGCAGCACCGTTCCGAGATTTGAAAAGTAATCCGCGTTATTCGGGTTCTTCCTGATGGCCTGAGCGAAGTACTCTATCGCCTGATCGCATCTGTTCGTCTCCGCAGAGATCAGGCCGAGCAAATGCAGCGATTCCGCATGATCGGGATCGTCAGCCAGGATTTCGCGGCAGCATTGTTCGGCTTCGGAAAACTGCCCCGACCGCAGGTATCGCAGCCCGAATTCGAAGAGGGCCGCAGAGGACTGATTTGACGACTTTGCGGCGGTGCGGCGCTGTTGACGGTTCATCGTGATTGGCCTGTTCCAGAATCACCGCCGGACGTCCGGTCACGCCGCGGACTCATGAGCTCACGGGTTGTCAGAGCGAGCGGCTGACCGCGATCGGCGTCATGTGCCGCGGCCCCGGCGTCACGCGCCGCCCGGCCGATGTATAGGTGTTGGGAATATTGCGGCGCTGAATCTCGGTGTTGACGCCGCGCACGATGCTTTCGGATACCGCGTGTGCGGTAGCCAGTACGGTGAGGTTGATCTGCAGCATGGCGCGAAACACGTCGTGATGACGATGCAGCGTGGTCAGAAGCTCCGGCGCTGTCGCGGTCAGATATTTGTGGCTGGCCTTCAGTTGAGTGACCGCACCGACATAGCGGCGCGACAGTTCCGACTTCTTGCCCTCGAATGCCATCGCCTCGCGAATCTTGCCGGCGCGAACCAGCTCGGTTTCCCGCTCGATGACGCCGAGCAGGGCGCTCATGACATCCATCAGGTTCTCGGCAAGCTTGCGCGCCTCGGCGGGCGTTGATGCCATCGGAATCGGCGCGGGCGCCGGCTGTCGTTGAGGAGGCTGGTTCATGCCCGCTTTCCCTGGGTCTGGCCGCCCTGGCTGGCTTGCTGCAGGATCAGCGTGCGATACACTTCGTTGGAGATTCCGACGCCGCCGGCTTTCGCGAAGGACTTCGAATATTGTTCGGTCAGCATGGAGCGCCAGACGCCGGTGCCCGTTGTACTGCCGAACGGGCCTTCGCCTTTGAGGCCGCTGGTCATCTGTGAGAACATCGAATTGAGAAACATGGCCTCGAAATCCTGTGCGGTTGCCTTGGCCTTGGCCTGCGCCTGCGGCGAGACCTTGGTCAGGGCTGCGGCGAGGTCATAGTCCGGCCGGCCGTTGATGGAAGGGATCGGCGCTTTGGCGTGGGCGCCGCTGTGGAAACCGCTGGTCAGGCCTGCTTGCATCACATCACCTCGATATCGGCTTCGATCGCGCCGGCCGCCTTGATCGCCTGCAGAATGCCGATCAGGTCGCGCGGGCCGATGCCGAGCCCGTTGAGGCCATCGACGAGTTGCTGCAGCGATACGCCGTTCTTCACCAACGCCAGTTTCTTGCCGTCTTCACTGACCGAGACGCTGGAGCGCGGTGTCACCACGGTTCGTCCGCCGGCCATCGCATTTGGCTGGCTTACCTGCGGGCTTTCGGAGATCGTAACGGTAAGGTTGCCTTGCGCCACGGCAACGGTGGCGACGCGGACGTCGCGGCCCATCACGATGATGCCGGAGCGCTCGTCGATGATGATCTTGGCCGCGAGGTCCGGCTCGACCTGCAACTGCTCGATCTCGGTCAGGAAGGCGACGACGTTGCCTTTGAATTCCGCTGGGATCGAAAGCTGCACGGTCGAGGGATCAATCGGTTCGGCGGTCTTGGTACCGAGATAGTCGTTGACTGCGGAGGCGATGCGCTTGGCCGTGGTGAAATCGGCGTTGCGCAGCGCGAGCCGCACATTGGGCAGACGGTTGAGCGCGAACTCGATCTCGCGCTCGATGATGGCGCCATTGACGATGCGGCCGACGGTCGGCACGCCGCGCACGATTTTGGCGGCTTGGCCTTCGGCCTGGAAGCCGTCGATCGCGAGCGATCCCTGTGCCACCGCATAGACATTGCCGTCAGCGCCGAGCAGCGGGGTGACGAGCAGGGTGCCGCCCTGCAGATTTTTGGCGTCGCCGAGCGACGATACCGTGACGTCCATCCGGGTACCCTGGGTGCCGAACGCGGGCAGGTTGCCTGTGACCATCACGGCGGCGACATTGCCGGTGCGGATGGTGGCGCCACGGATGTTGACGCCCATGCGCTCGAGCATTGCCTGCAGCGATTGCTTGGTGAAGGGAATGTTATTCAGGGTATCGCCGGTGCCGTTGAGACCGACGACGAGACCGTAGCCGATCAGCTGATTCTGGCGCACGCCTTCGATATTGGCGAGATCCTTGATCCGGGAGACCGCGCCCGCGGGAACAGCGGACAACGCCAGCGCTGCCAGCGCGGCGCAGACCAGCTGAAACACTTTTCCCGAACAGACGCTTGGCATCCTCTGCTCCCCGCTGAGGTTCTGGCTGGATCGGCGCATCACTCCCATGACGGTGATCCGCGATTAACTATGCGAGCGCCGTGCCATGTTCTTTTGAAGATGTAATCATTTGATATTATTGATTAAATTTTGAAATCTGGATCGATCGGCCGGGCCGCCGCACCGGCGAAACTGCCGTATGGCGGCAGATTCTGCCGGGTCGTTTACGTTGCATTAACCATAGACGGCGATGCTGCGGAGGACATTGCGAGAACTGACGATGCGCATCTACGGACCAAACGGCACCACTCTCGGGTCTCAGGCGGGCAACGTCCGGCGAACCAGTTCGACCGGCTTTGCGC
>JBAVEE010000290.1:0-9957 GCA_049587575.1 Bradyrhizobium sp. | reverse complement strand
CCTGCAAGGCGTACATGCCATACATGCCGGAATGCATATAGCTGAGGCCGCCGCCATTGGTGTTGAGCGGCAGCTTGCCGCCGGGTCTTGTGTTGCCGTCGGCGATGAACTGGCCGGCCGCCTCATGCGGCATGAAGCCGAGACCGCCGAGACCGTAGAGCGGCAAATGCGCGAACGCGTCGTAGATCATCAAATGATCGACATCCTTGTGCGCAATGCCGGCTTCCCGGAAGGCGAGGGGCCCGGCGACCTTGAAGGCCCGCGAGCTGTCGAACGTCTGCATCTGGCTGACCATCGGCGTTTCCACGCTCTCGCCGGTGCCCAGGATATAGACCGGCTTTTTTGGAAAATCCCTGGCGCGGTCGGCCGAGGTCAGAATCAGCGCGCCGCCGCCGTCGGTGACGAGGCAGCATTGCAGGATGCGGAACGGATAGGCGATCATCCGCGAATTCAGCACATCCTCGACCGTGATCGGCGTCTTCATGGTGGCGCGCGGATTTTTCGCGGCCCATTCGCGCTGCACCACCGCGACCATGGCGATCTGCTCATGGGTGATGCCGTGGGTCTTCATATAGCGCAGCACCGGTATCGGAAACATGCTGGCCGGCGTGGAAACGCCATAAGGAAGCTCGAACTGCCCGTTCAGGCTGTCGGGGCCGATCATGCGCGGGGTGCGGCCGATATTCGATTTGCCGCTTTCGGCGTGGGTAATCAGGACGGTCTTGCAGAGGCCGGCCTCGATAGCTGCCGCGGCGTGGCGGACATGCAGCATGAAGGAACAACCGCCGACCGAAGTGCCGTCGACCCAGGTCGGGGTGATGCCGAGGTAATGGGCGATCTGCTGCGGCGTCTCGACCGCGGTGGCAAAACCGTCGATATCGGACAGTTTCAGGCCGGCGTCGGCGATGGCGTTCAGCGCCGCATCCGCGTGCAGCTGGATCTGCGACACGTTCGGGATAATGCCGAGTTCGGTGGTTTCGGCGGCGCCGACGACCGCGACCTGATTCCTGCGCATGATTGTTACCCCTTCGCCGGACGGAACAGGGGCAGGGTGATGTTGTCGTCGAGCCTTTCGAACGTGACTTCCAGCTTCATGTCGAGTTCGAGCGCCTCCGGCGTCTGCGGGCAATCGACGATATTGCTCATCATGCGCGGACCCTCCTCGAGCTCCACTACCGCGATGGCGTAAGGCGGCGTGAAGCCCGGGACCGGCCGGTGGTGGATCACGTAGCTGTAGAGCCTGGCCTTGCCGCTGGCTTTGAACATGCTGACCTTGCGCGAGCCACAGGCGGGGCAGAACGGGCGCGGCGGGAAATAGACATTGTCGCAGGCGTCGCAACGCTGCAGACGCAGTTCGTTCGCTTGCGTGCCATCCCAGAAATGCTGGGTTTCCGGTGTGGGTTTCGGGCGTGCGCGCGCCGGCTCGGCCATGTCGATGATCCCTCCCTGGGCGGGTCCGCTACGATCCGCCTGCTGCGATCTTGATGCGACATTGGACGGTCCGGCGTCAACGGTCCAGCGGACCCCCTGCATGTCGCATATTCCGGCAATCGCACCATTGCCTGGCCGGAGCGCTTGTATCCCGGTGATCCCCCGCGCTATTGTCCGCCGGAATGAAGAAATGCCGGGAGGATTTGATGTTGAGGGTAATGGGCGCGGTGTTGCTTGCAGGTTTGACTTTTGCCCCGCAGGCGTATGCCGCGGATGTCCCGACGGAAATCAAGATCGGCACGCTCTATGCCTCATCCGGGCGCTATGCGTCGATTTCGATGCCGGTTTTCAGTGCGCTCAAACTCTGGGCCGACCAGAAAAACGCCGACGGCGGGGTCTATGTGAAGGCTTTTGACAAGAAGGTGCCGGTCAAGCTTGTCGCTTACGACGATCAGAGCAACACCGCCACCGCCTCGACGCTCTACAATCAGCTGGTCACCCAGGACAAGGTCGACCTCCTGGTCGCGGATTCCGGCTCGGTGCTGACCGCGCCCGCGGTGGCGATCGCGCGCGACCGCAAGATGTTCCTGTTCGACCAGACCGGAACCGGCGCCAGCTTCTTCTCCAAGGACAATCCCTATATCGCGCTGATGGCCGACCCGGTCTCGACCGTCTGGCCAAAACCCGTTGCGGATTTCATTTCACACGATGGGCCGGGCCTCGGGATCAAGAAAATCGCGATTCTCTACTCGACCAACGAGTTCACCGGCACCCAGGCCAATGCCTTCCGCAAATTCGTCAAGGACTCCGGGGCGCCCATTGAAATCGTCTACGACCAGGGCATTCCCACCGAGACCACCAATTACACCGTCATCATCAACAACATCAACAACACGCAACCGGACGCGGTGATTCACTTCGGATACGCGCCGAACGACATTGCGTTTCTGCGCAACGTCGCCGATGTCGGCGTCAAATTCAAAATGCTGTTCTCGATCTATGCGGGCCTCGAAACCGAGCTTCTTGAAAAGAACGTCGGCGAAAAGGGGCTTGAGCACGTATTCACCTATGTGCCGCCGTCGGAGGTGGAATATCCGGTCAATTTCGGTATGAACATCAAGGAGTATAAGGCCGCCTGGGAGAAGAAATATTCCGACGGCAAGGTCGAGTTCGGCTTCAACGCCGTCGCCGGATACACCACCGGGCTGGTCATTGAGAAGACGCTTTCGGTTGCGGCCAGTCTCGACCAGCTCGAGCTGCGCCGCGCCGTGTTCAGCCTGTCCGGACAGCTCAAGACGCTTGATGGTACCTTCGCGCTCGACGAGACGGGCGGCCAGATCGGGGAGTTGACCCCGCTCGGGCAATTGGCGCTCGACGATCACGGCCATATCAAGTTTGTCACGATCTATCCGCACGAAGTCGCCACCGGCAAGCCGGTCTATCCGCGTCCATGAGCGAAGAGCACATCGGAAGCCGGATGCCGGGAGCAAAGCCTCGATGCTGACCTACGCGCTCGTCGCCGGCGTTCTGTTCGGTCTTTATTTCAGCCTGGTCGGGATCGGCCTCAATCTCGTGTTCGGCGTCATGCGCATCGTCAATCTCGCGCATGGCGACTTCCTGATGCTGGGCGCATTCGTCGCCTTCGGCGTCGTAACGCTCGCGGGTATCGATCCCTTGTTTGCGGTGCCGCTGGCGTTTGTGATTTTCCTGGTCGTCGGCGTGCTGCTGTATTGGGTGCTGGTGCCGCGGCTGCAGGGGTCGGCAAATCCGGAAATGCTGTCGATCATCCTGTTCTTCGGGCTGTCGCAGGTGATCGAGGCGGTGACGACGATCTTCTTCGGCACCAGCGAACGCTCGATTCAAAGCCGCGCGCTCGGCACGGTGTTTTCGACCATCAAGATCAAATTGTTCGGCGGCAAGCCGGATGCCGGCGGGCCGGTCCAGATCTTCGGCCAGGGATTTCCGGCGTCGTGGGTGATCGCCGCCGTCACCAGCCTGATCGCCATCGCCTTGGTCTACGTCTATTTGTACCGCACCCGCCTCGGCACGCTGACCCGCGCGGTGATGTCTCGGCGCGACGAGGCTTTTGCAACCGGCATCGATGTCGACCGCGTCTCGGCCGCGGCGTTCGGCATCGGATTGGGGCTGGCGGCGGTCGCGGGGATCTTCGCGCCCTTCATGTTCGGATCGGTGACGCCGGCGTTCGGCGCCGATGCAACCGTGACATCGTTTGCCATCGTGGTGCTGGGATCGCTCGGCAATCCTCTCGGCACCGCACTCGGCGGCGTCGTTTACGGGGTTTGTTACATGCTGGTGCAGACTTATCTGAGTTCATGGGCGGATCTGCTACCCTATGTGCTGCTGATCTTCATCCTGCTGCTTCGTCCGAGCGGTCTGCTCGGAAGGCGGGTGCGCGTTGCCTAGCGCCCTCAAGCACCTGCTGTTCATCGTCGCGCCGTTGCTCGCCGTGTTTGCGGTGTTGCCCGGCGTCTACCAGAATCATCTGCTGTTGTTCAATTTCGTCATCTTCCTGATTCTCGCCCAGGGCGTGAACATCATCTACGGCTTCACCGGCTATCTGCCGTTCGGCTATGTCGGCTTCTTCGGCGCCGGGGCCTATGGGTTTGCGATCCTGGTGATGCATTTTCAGGCGCCGGCCGCCCTGGCGGTGCTCGTCGCCGGTCTGGTCGGCGTCGCCCTCGGGCTGCTGCTGACGCCGCTGTTGCGGCTCTCCGGCGCCTATTTCGCCATCGCCAATCTCGCGGCCTCGCTCGCCGTGCTTCACTTCGTCGCCAATCCGGCGCTTGAGAGCATCACGCGCGGGCCCTACGGCGTCTCGCTCACGGGCACGTTCAATCCCACGCTCGCCTATACGGCCGCGCTTGTCGTGCTGGCGCTGACGCTCGCGGCTGTCGTGTTTCTGAAGAACTCCCGCTTTGGTCTCGCCTTGCAGGCGGTGCGGGAAGATGCCGTCAGCGCGTCGATGGCAGGGGTCAATGTGGTGCGGATGCGCGTGATCGCGTGGCTGGCTTCCGCGCTGGTGGCGGGGCTGGCCGGCGGTGTCTATGCCTGGTACGTTTCGGTGTTCTATCCGGACAATGTTTTCAGCGGCGAGTTCAGCATTTTTGCCATCGTATTTGCGCTGTTCGGCGGCGTCGCGACGATTTCGGGTCCGATCGTCGGCGTCATCATGCTCTATGGCATCTACAATTTGATCGGGTTCACCACGCCGCAATATTTCCAGCTGATCTACGGGCTATTGATCATGGGGCTGGTGCTGTTTCTGCCCGCCGGTCTGGTGTCGCTCGCAACCCGGAGGGGCTGGCATGTCCCCTGACACCGCGCCCATCCTCAACGTCTCCAGGCTGACAAAACGCTTCGGCGGCTTTTATGCGCTCGACGGATTGAGTTTCCATGTCGCCTCAGGCGAAATTCTGGGATTGGTGGGCCCCAACGGCTCCGGCAAGACCACGGCGATCAACGTGATCTCCGGCCTCTACGCTCCCGACGGCGGCGAGGTGGTTCTGGACGGCACCTCGATCGGCGGGGTGGCGTCGCACCGGCTGGTTCATCGCGGCATCAACCGCACCTTCCAGATTCCCAAACCGTTTCTATCGCTGACGGTGCGGCAGAATATCGAGGTCGCGCTGGCCTACGGGCGCGCCGCGGTGGCCCCGCCTGAAATGGCAGCCCTGCTCGACGAATACCGGCTCACGGATGTCGCCGACCGGCCGGCGGCCGATCTGAACAACGCGCAGCAAAAAATGCTTGATCTGGTCCGGGCGCTCGCCACGCGGCCGCGGCTGCTGCTGCTCGACGAACTCGCCGCCGGGCTCAATCCGGCGGAACTCGACTGGATCGCCGAACGCATCAAGGCGCTGGCGCGAAGCGGGGTGGCGATCATCGTGGTCGAGCATCTCATGGGCTTCATCGAGCACATCACCGACCGCGTCATCGTCATGAACGCCGGCAAGGAGATTTTCGAAGGCAAGCTCGCGGTCGCGGTACAGGTGCCGCAGGTCATCGAAGTGTTCCTGGGAGGCGAGCATGCCGCCTGAGGCCGAGTCGCTGTTGAAGGCGGATGGCGTCGACGCCGGCTATGGCACCATGCAGGTGCTGTGGGGCGTCGATCTCGATGTCCGCGCCGGCGAGACGGTACTGCTGCTCGGCGCCAACGGCGCCGGCAAGACGACCTTTCTCAAATCGCTGGTCGGCCTGATCGAGGCGCGGCAAGGCAGCATCCGACTCGGCGGCGAAGACGTGACGCGGATGCGCTCCAGCGACCGGATGCGGCTCGGCATGACCTATATGTCGGAACTCGCGGTATTTCCCGATCTGTCGATCGAGGAAAACATCCGCGTCGGCGCGCAGGCGCTGGGACATGCCGATCCCGGTGCCCGTGTCGAGGAACTCTACGGCGTCTTCCCGGCATTGCGCGAAAAACGCCGGGCGCCGGCGTCCAGTCTCTCCGGCGGCCAGCGCAAGATGCTGGGCATCGCCAAGGCGCTTGCCGCGGAGCCACGTCTCTTGGTGATGGACGAACCGTCGGCCGGGCTGTCGCCGTTGTTCGTCAAGGAAGTCATTCGAATCCTCAGCGATCTGCGCGGACGGGGGCTTGCGCTGCTGATCGCCGAGCAGAATATCGGCTTTCTCGAAGTGGCGACGCGCGTGTTCGTGCTGGAAGGCGGGCGCATCCGCTTTTCCGGCACGGTTGCTGAAATGACCGACAACGAGGCCCTGCGGCGCGCTTATTTCGGACTGAAGTGATGCGAACGATCAGGATCGGATCAGGCGCGGGCTACTCGGGCGATCGCATCGAGCCCGCGGTCGAACTCGCCGAAAAAGGCGATATCCAGTATCTGGTGTTCGAATGTCTCGGCGAGCGCACCGTGGCATTGGCGCAGCAGGCGCGCATGAAAGATCCGCAAGGCGGGTACGATCCGCTGCTCGAGGAGCGGATGCGCGCGGTGCTGCCGGTCTGCGCCGCCAGGGGCATCAAGATCGTCACCAATATGGGGGCGGCCAACCCGGTCGCAGCCGCCCGCAAGGCCGCCGAAATTGCCGGATCGCTCGGGCTCTCTGCGCTGAAGGTCGCCGCCATCGTCGGCGACGACGTGCTCGATGCCTGCAAGGAGCGCGACCTTCCGATCATGGAATTCGACGGTACGATCGGGCAACTCGGCAACCGGCTATTGTCGGCCAATGCCTATCTTGGCGCCGGGCCGATCGCCGAGGCCCTGAGCGGCGGCGCCGATATCGTGATCACCGGGCGCGCGTCCGATCCCGCGCTGTTTCTGGCGCCGATGATCCACGCTTTCGGATGGCCGATGGATGACTGGAACCTCTTGGGGCAAGGCACGGTCGCAGGCCACCTGCTCGAATGCGCCGGCCAGATCACCGGCGGCTACTTCGCCGATCCGCCCTTTAAGGATATTCCCGATCTGGCTCGGCTCGGCTTTCCCATCGGCGAAGTCGGTGAGGATGGCGGTCTCGTCATCACCAAGGTCGAAGGCTCCGGCGGCGCGGTGACGGCGCAGACCTGCAAGGAGCAACTGCTCTACGAGGTGCACGACCCCGTCCGGTACCTTCAGCCCGACGTGACGGCGGATTTCTCGCAGGTGAGGGTCGAGGAGATCGGGAAAGACCGCGTGCGCGTCAGCGGCGGACGCGGCAGCCCACGCACCGGGACGCTCAAGGTTTCGGTCGGCTATGTCGACAGCTATATTGGTGAGGGCCAGATTTCCTACGCCGGTCCCGGCGCTTTGGCGCGCGGACGTCTGGCGCTCGATATCGTTCGCGAGCGGTTGAAACTGACGGGCGTTGCGGCCAGCGAGTTGCGGTTCGAACTGATCGGCGTCGACTCCCTGCATGGGCCCCACCTCTCCGCGCAGGCCAACGAGCCCTATGAGGTGCGCGTGCGGGTTGCGGGCCGCACCGAAAACCGGCGCGAGGCGGTCAGAATCGGCAACGAGGTTGAAACGCTTTACACCAATGGCCCGGCCGCCGGTGGCGGGGCGTTCAAATCGGCGCGCGATGTCGTCGCCGTCGCCTCCGTCCTGCTGCCGCGCGAACTGGCGAGGCCGCGGGTCCAATTCGTAGGGGGCGAGCTGCGATGAAGCTGCGCGAAATCGCCCATTCCCGCACCGGCGACAAGGGCAACACCTCGAATATTTCCGTGATCGCCTACGACGCGAAACACTATCCGCTGCTGCTTGAGCAGGTCACGTGCGCGCGGGTCAAGGCGCATTTTGCCGGTGTTGTCGAAGGCGAGGTTGTCCGCTATGAGCTGCCCAACATATCGGCGCTGAATTTTGTGATGGCCTGCGCGCTTGGAGGTGGAGTGACGCGGTCGCTTGCGCTCGACGCGCATGGCAAATCGCTGAGTTCGGCATTGCTCGATCTGGAGATCGAATCCGTTCCAGACAATAACTAGCCGATCGACGAGGCGACAAAACCATGCCGAACTCCCCGACACTTGCCGCACTGGCCGACGATCTCGAACATGGCCGCAGCAGCGCCCGAAAGCTTGTCGACGAGTGTCTGGCCCGAATCTCCGACAAATCAGGCGAGGGGGCACGGGCCTTCGTTCATGTCGATGTGGAAGCCGCGATCGAGGCGGCCAAGGCGATGGACCGGCTGCGCGCGGTCAAGGCGGCGCCGTCGCCATTCGCCGGGATTCCGATCTCGATCAAGGATCTGTTCGACATCAAGGGGCAGGTCACCCGCGCAGGCTCCCGCGCGCTGGAGGATTCGGCTCCGGCGGACGCCGATGCGGCCGTGGTGGCGCGGCTGCGCCGTGCCGGCTTCATCCTGATCGGCCGCACCAACATGACCGAATTCGCCTATTCCGGAATCGGCATCAATCCGCATTACGGCACACCGAAGAGCGCGTGGCAGCGCGACGTCGGCCACGTGCCCGGGGGATCGTCCTCGGGGGCGGCGGTATCGGTCGCCGATGGCATGGCGCACGGTGCGCTCGGCACCGATACCGGCGGATCGTGCCGGATTCCGGCCGCCTATAACGGCATCGTCGGTTTCAAGCCGACGCAGCGGCGGGTGCCGCTCGAGGGCGGCGTGCCGCTGTCGTTTACGCTCGACAGTTTCGGGCCGCTGGCGCGCACGGTCGCGTGTTGCGCGGTGCTCGACGCCGTGCTGGCCGACGAGCCCGTGCGGCCGCTGCAGCCGCGCCCGGTCAAGGGCCTGCGGCTGGCGGTGCCGACCACGGTCGCGCTCGACGATCTCGATGACGAGGTGGCGCAGACGTTCGAAAGAGCGCTGGAAACATTGTCACGTCAGGGCGCCCTGATCGAGCGGATCGCGGTGCCGGAATTCCTCGACGTCGGGGTGATGAACGCCAAGGGCGGGTTTGCCGCGGCGGAAAGCTACGCCTGGCACCGCTATTTGATCGCCAGCAAGGGCGACGTCTACGATCCTCGCGTATCCCAGCGTATCCTTCGCGGCGAAAGCCTCAGCGCCGCCGATTACGTCGATCTGCTCGGCGCGCGGCGGTCGCTGATCGCGCGGGCCGCGGTTCGCTTCGCGCCCTATGATGCGATGGTCATGCCGACCAGTGCGATTACGCCGCCGCGGATCGCCGATCTCGCGGACGACAAGGCGTTTACGAAAGCGAACCTGCTGTCACTGCGCAATTGCACGCTGATCAATATGATCGACGGTTGCGCCATCTCGCTGCCCTGCCATCGCGACGGGGAAGCCCCGGTCGGACTGATGCTCGCGGCATCCGGCGGATCGGATCGCCGCATCTTCGAGCTTGCGGCCGCAATGGAGGACGCGATCCGTGTTTGATCTGACATTCACCATCGACGCCCGCGGCACGACGACCCCGCTGACGCTGGCGATCGACCGGGCCGTGATTGCGGGGTGGACCGGCCGCGATCCGGTGGCGCGGGACAAGCATATTGCTGAACTCGAAGCGATTGGCATTGCGCGGCCGGCGACGACCCCGATCTATTACCGGGTTTCGGCGCGGCGGCTGACCACCGCCGACAGCATCGAAGTCAGCGGCGGGGATTCCAGCGGCGAGGTCGAGTTTGTGCTGATCGGCTGGCAGGGCCGCATGTTCGTCGGCCTGGGGTCGGATCACACCGACCGCAAGGTCGAGACCTACAGCGTCACGGTCTCCAAGCAGATGTGCGACAAGGTGATGGCGCCGGTGCTGTGGGAGTTCGAGGACGTTGCCGGCCATTGGGACCAACTGATCCTGCGTTCGTATGCATGGATCGGCGGCATGCGCGTGCTGTACCAGGAAGGTACGCTCGGCAGCATGCTGCCGGCCGCGGAACTCGTGCAACGCGGCTTCGGCGATGGGAAACTGCCCGATGGTTGCGCCCTGTTTGGCGGCACTTTTGCCGCCAAGGGCGGTATCCGCCCCGCCAGCCGGTTCGAGTACGAACTGGAGGACCCCGTTCTCAAGCGAAGCATCCGGCACGCTTATGACGTGATCGAATTGCCGGTGCTGGGCTAGGTTCTTCCCGGAAATCGGGTGGCGCTGCGCGTCCCGGTTTG
>JBAVEE010000289.1:0-2654 GCA_049587575.1 Bradyrhizobium sp. | reverse complement strand
GGCGGATCGACTTGACCCCTGACGCCGGGCCTGGGTTGCTCGCGCTTTTGCCGGACAAAAATCCGGTTGCCTTCGTGCTCGACCTTCCAGACCGCGATCGAGTTGAGGGCCGGGGCGCGGGTCGCTTCCCCGGTTCGCAAATCGAAACAGGCGTGGTGCCAGGGACAACGGATGCTCGCGCCGTCCACGAGACCTTCGGCGAGCGGACCGTGATAATGGCTGCAGTGGGCGTCGACGGCGAAAATCTCCGATCCCGAACGCACCAGCAGCACGTCTTCATCGCCGACATGCCCAAGCAGCGTGTCGCCGGAGAATTCGGAGGGCATGACACCCTGGGACAGATCGGGACCGGCGGGTGAAGCTTGCTGATCTGCCATATCGACCTCCGTTATTGTTGAATCACCCCGTCAGCGCCGCCTTCACCAGGCCGCTGGCCTTGCCGAAATCCATTTGCCCGGCATATTTCGCCTTCAGCACGGCGATCACCTTGCCCATGTCCTTCATGCCCGCGGCACCGGTCTCGGCGATGGCGGCCGTGATCGCCGCCTTGACGTCGGCTTCCGACATTTGTTTGGGCAAATAGGCCGAGATGACCGCGATCTCCTCGCGCTCCTGATCCGCAAGTTCGGCGCGGCCCCCCTTGTCGTACAGTTCGACCGATTCCTGGCGCTGCTTGATCATCTTCTGCAACACGCCGAGCAGGTCCGCGTCGGACAAGGGCGGCTTGCCTTCGCCGCGCGCGGCGATGTCGGCATTCTTGATCGTCGAATTGACCATCCGGAGCGTGGAGAGCTTGCGCTCGTCCTTGGCCCGCATCGCGTCCTTGACCGCGTTGTTGATGTCGTCGCGCAGCATCGTCTTTCATCCTCTCACTGGCCAACACACCGTGGCGGCCGAAGTTCCTGATCTAGGCCGTTCGCTGCATTCACACAACTCTTGGGCCGCAAGGCGGCGCTAAATCCGCATCCATTCGACCAGGGCGTTCGCCGTGGCCGTGGGCTGTTCGACCTGCGGCAGGTGGCCGCAATGCGAAAGGATCGTGAGTTTCGCCCCGTGAATTCCGTCCGCCATCTCCGCCGACAGCGAATTCGGGATGGTGTTGTCCTCGTCGCCGGTCAGGACCAGCGCCGGGCACTTGATCCATGCCAGCGTCGGGCGCGAATCCGGCCGGCTCATGATCGCGGTCTGCTGCCGGACAAACGCCTCGGCGCCGACGTCGTCGCCCATGTCGTGCACCAGTTGACGCAGCTCGGCGTTGCCGCGCCGCGACGGATGCACGAAGCCCGGAAACAATTCATCGAGGATGGCGCGAAATTCGCCGGCCTGCGCCCGCGCGATCTGGCCGCGGCGGCGGGCGGTGGCCTCCGGCGTATCGGGGCGCGCCTGGGTGTTGATCAGCGCCAGCTTTGCCACCCGCTCCGGCGCCTGCCGCATGATTTCGAAGGCGATGTAGCCGCCCATCGAATGCCCGGCCAGCGCGAAACGCGGCGGCGCTTCGGCGAGAATCCGCCGCGCAATCGCGCCCATAGTGTCGTCGCGAACGTGGTTGGCGACCGTCACCGGCCCGAAGCGCCACAACGCGGGCACGACAGGGGCATAGATTCGGGGTGACGACACCAGCCCCGGAACCAGCAAGATCGGCATCGTATTGTCCATTTGAAGGCTCCGGAATCGGGAAATCTCGGGGAAATCGGCGGATGGCGGCGACCGGCAGATTAAGAGCGGGGCGTCGCCTGTCAAATATGCGCAAACTGCATGTGAATCGGCGGTTTACGGCTTTGACGCCTGCGCATGTGAAGACTATGTAATGCGCTCATGACAACAACCGAAAACGCCTCAGCCTGGCCGGACCACAAGCCGACCGCGCTCCTCGTGCTTGCCGACGGCACGGTGCTGGAAGGCTTCGGCCTCGGCGCCGAGGGCCATGCGGTCGGCGAAGTATGCTTCAACACCGCGATGACCGGCTATGAGGAGATTCTCACCGATCCCTCCTATGCCGGGCAACTCATCACCTTCACCTTTCCGCATATCGGCAATGTCGGCACCAACGACGAAGATATCGAGACGGTGAACATGGCGGCGACGCCGGGCGCGCGCGGGGTGATCCTGCGCGCCGCCATCACCGACCCTTCCAACTACCGCGCCACCCGCCATCTTGATCAGTGGCTGAAGGCGCGCGGCATCATCGGCCTTTCCGGCATCGACACCCGCGCGCTGACCGCGCTGATCCGCGAGAAGGGCATGCCCAATGCCGTGATTGCGCATGCCGAGGACGGCGAGTTCGACCTGCACGGCCTGAAGGAAGAAGCGCGCGAATGGCCGGGCCTCGAGGGCATGGACCTGGTGCCGATGGTCACCTCCGGCCAGCGCTTCACCTGGGACGAAACCCCGTGGGCCTGGGACAAGGGTTTCGGGCGTCAGACCGAACCCGAGTTCAGCGTCGTCGCCATCGACTACGGCATCAAGCGCAACATTCTGCGGCTGCTGGCCGGCGTCGGCTGCAAGATCACCGTGGTGCCGGCGACCACCTCGGCGGAAGACATCCTGGCGATGAAGCCCGACGGCGTGTTCCTGTCGAACGGCCCCGGCGATCCCGCCGAAACCGGCAAATATGCCGTGCCCGTGATCCAGCAGGTGATCGCATCGGGCACCCC
>JBAVEE010000288.1:0-9689 GCA_049587575.1 Bradyrhizobium sp. | reverse complement strand
ATTCAACGCCGACCGGCCGGAAGCCCGCACCACATTGGGGAATTTTCTTGCTCGGCGCGGACAGCCGATCGAAGCCGAGGTCGAATACAAGGCTGCGCTCCAGCTCAGCCCCCAATACGTTACGGCAGCGATCAACCTGGCCGACCTCTACCGGCGGCTCGGCCGGGACAGCGACGGGGAAGCCGTGCTTCGTGCTGCGACCGCCGCTTCGCCCCGCGACGCCGCGGCGTGCCACGCGCTCGGCCTGACACTCACCAGGCTCAAGAAGCCGGACGCGGCACTCGTCGAGTTTCGGCGCGCGGCCGAGCTCGCGCCGGATGCGGCCCGATATGCCTACGTCTACGCTGTTGCGCTGAACTCCAGCGGTCAAGGCGATAAAGCCATGGCGGTATTGAAGGCGAGCCTGGCGCTTCATCCGAATGATCGCGATATCCTGTCAGCGCTGGTTGCCTTCAATCGTGCAGCCGGGGATACCGGTTCCGCGCTCGCTTTTGCGGAACGGCTGGCTGCCGTCATGCCGGATGACGCAAGCCTGGCAGGCCTTATTCAGGAACTGCGGCGCCCGACCAAACCGAACTAAGGGGGATTTTTTCACGGCAGCGCCAGCAGTCCGCCGGCGACCGCCAGCGTGGCGAGAGCGGACAGCGCCAGCGACCAGTGCACACCGATCAGGCTGCCTAGCAGGCCAACGGAAACGCCGCTGAACGCGCGCAAGCCGAGGCTCGCCATGTTGAACAGGCCGATCACCCGTCCGCGCTTGTCGGGCGGCGCACTGATCTGGACCAGGCTCTGCGCCATGGCGTTGAAGGACAATTCCAGGAAACCCGCAGCGAACAGGAAGCCGAGCGCGAGCGGATAGCTTTTCGCCAGCGAGAAGCTCGCCAGCGCCGCGCACCACAGCATCGCGAGCACGATCGCGGTGCGCGGCCGCGGCGGCAGCAATCCCCGGCCTTCGAGCACGATCCCGCCGAGAAACGCGCCGGCGGCGTCCGCGGCCAGCAACAGGCTGTAGGACACGCCGGGGTCGCCGTGGCCGAGATCGGTGGCGAGACCCGGCATTTGCGAACTATAGGCATTGCCGACAAAGAACGACGCCGCACCGGCGAGCAGCGTCATCGAGACGATGACGGCATGAGGCTTGATGTCCTGCACCGTCTGCACGATGTCACCAAACCCGCGGACGGCGCGGCGCGGGGCGGGTATGCCTGTGCGGAAGCGTGGACCATAGGGCGCCTTCACGAGCCACAGCACCAGCGGCAAATAGAACACCGTGTTGAGCATGATGCCGGGCGCCGGCCCGAGCGCGATCAGGATGGCGCCACCGACCGCCGGGCCGATCAGGATGCCGAGATAGCGCGCCATCGCGTTGAGCCGCACCGCGCTCTCGAGATCCTGCGGGCCGACAATGTCGTAGAGCAGCATCTGGTTCGGCGTCTGCCACAGCACCCCGGCACAGCCATGAATGACCAAAATCACCATCGCCTGCCACATCTGCAGGGTGTCGGTGACGAAGAAATAGCTCCAGCTCAGCGAGGCGATGATGAACAGGGTCATGCCGATCTGGATGATCCGGCGCGGGTCGAAGCGGTCGGCGAGCGCGCCGGCGGCGACCGAGAACAGCAGGAACGGCAGCCAATGCGACACGATGGCGAAACCCGCCAAAGCCGGCGAGTGAAATTTCTGATACACCATCCAGTAGCTGATGACGTGCTCGATATTGTCCGCCATCATGGCGAGCACATAAGTGATGAACTGGGCGCGGAATCCCGGATGGCGCATCGCCGCAAAAGACCGCTTCGTGGATCGCGACCCGTTGGCGAGGGTAGAGTGGCTGTCGCTCATCAAGGAACCGCTTGCTGCGCTGTGTGAGGGCCACATCCGGCAGCGCGAGGCATTGGATATGTTCGAATGGATTTTCGGATTCGGATATTACGGTTTGCCCGGCCACGATGTCGATGGCCCTTGCCGAATAGCACTGGGGCTGATGCTGCATGCCCGCGCTGACGAGCGATCCGGTAGCGCAGGTGTCTTCGTCGTCAGATCGGCCGTCGGCCGGTTTCCTGCCTGATCCCCTCCCGTCTGCTCTCATGACGCGATACGATGTCCGCCATGGCCCAGCCGGAGGAGGTGCTCCATGAAGCCGTGGCCGCTTGTCCGACTGTTATCCGTGATCGGTGTGGCGGCCCTGCTGGCGCTGAGGGCCGCTTCTGGCGCCGATGTGCAGGTGATGATCTCGTCGGGCTTTCATGGAGTGTATTCCGAGCTCGGTCCGGCTTTCGAGCGTGCCAGCGGTCATCATCTGGTCACCACACGCGGTCCTTCCATGGGCGACTCCCCCGAGGCCATTCCTGCGCGGCTGGCTCGAGGCGAAGCCGCCGATGTCGTGATCCTGGATGGAGGGGCCGCCGACGAACTGGGCAAGCGAGGATTGCTGCGAGCCGACAGCAAGACCGAGCTTGCCCGCTCGCTGATCGGCATGGTGGTGCGCGAAGGCGCCGCAAAACCCGATATCAGCAGCGTCGAGGCACTCCGGAACACGCTGCTGGCGGCCAAGTCTATCGCGTATTCGGACAGTGGCAGCGGCACCTATCTATCGACCAGATTGTTCGCCAGGCTCGGCGTCGCCGACCGGATCGCGGGCAAGAGCCGAAAGGTGAGGGGACCTCCGTCCGGCGAGCCGGTGGCCGCGGTTGTCGCACGTGGCGAGGCGGAGATCGGCTTCCAGCAGGTCAGCGAACTGATACATGTCCCCGGAATTACTTTCGTCGGCACGATTCCGGCCGAGGTCCAGCCTGGGTTTTCTTTCGCCGGCGCCCTCACCAGCACGGTCCGGCAGCCCGAGGCCGCCGGTGCGCTGCTCCGGTTTCTGGCTTCGCCCGAGGCGGCGCCGGTGATCCTGAAGGCCGGGCTGGCGCCACCCTCGCAGCGATAGCGCGCGCAAACCGGTTTCACCATTGCGGACGCACGGCGATATCAGGGCAGGAATTTTATGCCGTAGGTCTTGCCGCGACGCCAAACGACTTCGCAGAGCTCGCGCCTCGGATGATCCGGCACAAGCGCCAATTCGAACGTGTCCCTGACATCCATGGCGTCATCTGTCGCAATCCTGGCGCCGCCCGGCGAGACGTCCAATACGATGCATTCGCGCTTCGTCAGCCCGTTGTCGAGCGTAATCCAGGCCGGCTGCTTTCGCAGTTGCCGCCGTGGTTCGCGCTGTACCTTGGCCCTGGACTCCAAAACAGTCATGATAGCCACCCGTCGTTGCACTTGACGGCGATCGGCTGGGCGATCGTCAAACCAGGTCGCCAGATTGAAGATGATTTCGTAAAGTTCCCTTAGCGCATTGCCTTGAATTTTATCGGTTCAGGCCGCCGGGATGTCTTGTGGCCCGCGCAATGGCCGGCTTTGACAGCTTGATCGCCGAATGGGCGAGAGCGGCGGCGCGCCTGTCAGCCGATCGTCGCATCCGGCGTTCTCGAGCACGACCCGGAAAAGCGCGAACCGGTATTTCCCTCGCGACCAATGTGAAAGCGCTTGCGCGGAGATCATGCTCAAACAAGAAGACGAACGACGAGCATGCTTCAACTCTGTTGGATCATGCGGCTTTCTTCAGTGTCGCGATGGCATCCCGGACATCCGGATCAAGGCCCGCGCCACCGGCGTCAAGATGGGCGAGGATCGCCGTGCGCATCCGCGGGTCCCAGAATTTGCGGATATGCTCGGCTATTCCCGGAACCGCCTTGCCGTGGCCCTGGCTGTGGAAGAACTTGCCAATCTGATTAGCCATGTAGATCAGCCGGTCAGGCGACATGGACGGCTCCTTGCTTGGCGGCCGCTGACGTAATGCGGCCCGGATGGGTGAAAATCTCGAACCCGTCGCCACGCGCGATGGCGGCGAGGGTGATGCCGGCGGCATCCGCCATCCGTACCGCCAGCGCGGTTGGCGCGGAAGCCGCAACCATGACCGGTGCGCCCATCGCCGCCGTCTTCTGCACCATCTCGACCGAGACCCTGCTGGTCAGCAACACCATGCCCTGATCGGTCGAAATCTTGCCCTGCGCCAGCGCGCCGGCCAGCTTGTCGAGCGCATTGTGACGGCCGACGTCCTCGCGCAGCGCGACAGTGCCGCGCCCCGGTATCCAGAATGCCGCGGCGTGCACCGCCCGGGTTTCGATGTTGATCGTTTGCAGGGGTGGAATGCTCTGCATCGCCGTCATTACCTCTTGCGAGGAAAAGCCTCGGCCCTGTGCGACGATGGCCGCGGGGCGAATGGCCTCGGCAATCGAATCGATTCCGCATATTCCGCAACCGGTGGGGCCGGCAATATGCCGCCGCCGCTCGTTGAGCCGATCCGCCCTCGGCTGCGCCAGCCACATCCGCAGCTCGATGCCATCGTCCAGATCGACGATATCGAGCGAGCGGATATCGTCAGGGGACTGCACGATCCCCTCGCTGAGGCTGAACCCGATCGCGAAATCCCGGAGATTCTGCGGGGTGGCCATCATCACGGCATAGGTGCCGCCATTATAGGTCAGCGCAATCGCGGTCTCCTCCGGGATCGCCCGTCTGCCGCGGCTCAGGCTGCCGTCGCGCCAGATCTGACGATCAACCGTGCGAACCGGATTGTGCATCGCCTTACTCCGCGGCTTCCACGACGGGCGCGATGCGCCTGGAGTGGCGGGCCTGTTCGTCATAGGCCTTTTGCCATTCCGACGGACCGTTCGAGGGCGATATCTGCACCGCCGTGACCTTGTATTCCGGGCAGCTCGTGGCCCAGTCGGAATACTCCGTGGTGATGACGTTGGCCTGGGTGTCCGGATGATGGAACGTGGTGTAGACGACGCCGGGCGCGACCCGTTCGGTGATCAGCGCGCGCAAGGTGGTTTCGCCGGCGCGGCTCGCAAGCCTGACCCAGTCGCCATCGCGCACGCCGCGCTGCTCGGCGTCGTGAGGATGGATCTCGAGCCGGTCTTCCGCGTGCCAGACGATATTGTCGGTGCGCCGCGTCTGGGCGCCGACATTGTACTGGCTGAGAATACGCCCCGTTGTCAGCAGCAACGGGTAGCGCGGACCGGTACGCTCGTCGGTGGGGATATATTCGGTGATAACGAACTTGCCCTTGCCGCGCACGAAGCCATCGATGTGCATCACCGGCGTACCCTCGGGCGCCTTCTCGTTGCAGGGCCATTGCACGGAGCCGAGTTCATCGAGCTTGGCAAATGATACGCCGGCGAAGGTCGGCGTGAGGGCTGCGATTTCGTCCATGATCTCGGAGGGATGATTGTATTTCATCTCATAGCCCATGGCCTTGGCAAGACGGATCGTCACCTCCCAGTCGGCCAGTCCATTGCGCGGCGTCATCACCTTGCGGACGCGCTGGATGCGGCGCTCGGCGTTGGTGAAGGTGCCGTCCTTCTCGAGGAAGGTCGATCCCGGCAGGAAGATATGGGCATAGTTCGCGGTCTCGTTGAGGAAGAGATCGTGGACGATGATGCATTCCATCGCCGATAGCGCCGCAACCACATGCTTGGTGTTGGGGTCGGACTGCAGAATGTCCTCACCCTGCACGTAAAGCCCCATGAAGGTGCCCTCGACGGCGGCATCGAACATGTTGGAAATCCGCAAGCCGGGTTCCTTGTTGAGCTTGACGTGCCACATCGCCTCGAACGACTCGCGCACCGCGTCGCCCGAAATGTGCCGGTAACCAGGCAACTCGTGCGGGAATGAACCCATGTCGCAGGAGCCCTGCACATTGTTCTGGCCGCGCAGCGGATTCACGCCGACGCCGGGCCGGCCGATATTGCCGGTCGCCATGGCGAGATTGGCGATCGCGATCACCGTCGTGGAGCCCTGGCTGTGTTCGGTGACGCCGAGCCCGTAATAGATCGCGCCGTTGCCGCCGGTCGCGAACAGCCGCGCCGCGGCGCGCAACTCCACGGGGTCGACTCCGGTAGTGATCGCGGTGGCTTCCGGGCTGTTCTTCGCCAGCGAGACGAAGGTGGCCCAATCCTGGAACTCGCTCCAGTCGCAGCGTTCGCGCACGAAGGCTTCGTCGACGAGGCCCTCGGTAACGATCACATGGGCGATCGCGGTGAGAAGCGCGACATTGGTCCCGGGCAGCAGCGGCAAATGATGCTGTGCTTCGATATGGGTGGAGCGGACGATATCGGTGCGACGCGGATCGATGACGATCAGTTTGGCGCCGGCGCGCAGACGCTTCTTCATGCGGGATGCAAAAACCGGATGCGCGTCGGTCGGATTGGCGCCGATGATCATCATCACGTCGGTCTGCTCGACCGAATCGAAATCCTGCGTACCGGCCGAGGTGCCGAAGGTGGTGGCCAGTCCATAGCCGGTCGGCGAATGGCAGACGCGGGCGCAGGTATCGACATTGTTGTTGCCGAATCCGGCGCGGATCAACTGCTGCACCAGATAGGTTTCCTCGTTGGTGCAGCGCGAGGAGGTAATGCCGCCGACGGAATCGCGGCCGTATTTGGTCTGGATCCGCTTGAACTCGGAGGCGGCGTAGTCGAAGGCCTCGTCCCACGACACTTCGCGCCACGGATCGGTGATCTTTTCGCGAATCATCGGATTGAGGATGCGCTCCTTGTGGGTGGTGTAACCCCAGGCGAAGCGGCCCTTGACGCAGGAATGGCCGCGATTGGCCTTGCCGTCCTTGTACGGCACCATGCGGACGACTTCCTCGCCGCGCATTTCCGCCTTGAAGGTGCATCCGACGCCGCAATAGGCGCAGGTCGTCACCACGGAGTGCTCGGGCTGGCCGATTTCGATCACCGATTTTTCGGTCAGCGTCGCGGTCGGGCAGGCCTGCACGCAGGCGCCGCAGGACACGCATTCCGAGCCGAGGAAGCTCTCGCTCATGCCGGGCGAGACCCGGCTGTCGAATCCGCGCCCGGAAATCGTCAGCGCGAAGGTGCCTTGCACCTCTTCGCAGGCGCGCACGCAGCGCGAGCAGACGATGCATTTCGACGGGTCGTAGGTGAAATACGGATTGGACTCATCCTTCGGCATCCAGGCCGCATTGGCGGCGCCATTGGCCTTGGCGAAGACGTGGTTTTCGCCCTCATAGCCATAGCGCACGTCGCGCAGGCCGACCGCGCCCGCCATGTCCTGCAACTCGCAGTCGCCGTTCGCGGCACAGGTCAGGCAATCCAGCGGATGGTCGGAGATGTAGAGTTCCATCACGCCCTTGCGGAGCTTCTTCAGCCGCTCGGTCTGGGTGTGGACCACGAGGCCCTGCATGGCCGGCGTGGTGCAGGAAGCCGGAGTGCCCGCACGGCCCTCGATCTCGATCAGGCACATGCGGCAGGAGCCGAAAGCGTCCACCATGTCGGTGGCGCAAAGTTTAGGAATCTGCGTGCCGGCTTCCATCGCCGCGCGCATGATCGATGTGCCCTCCGGCACGGTAACACTCTGGCCGTCGATGGTCAGCGTCACCGTCTTCTCGGATTTGGAGCGCGGTGTTCCGAAATCGATTTCCTGGATCAGCGACATGGCGATCGTCCTTTATTCCGCAGCCTGCAGGCGTGTGGGGGCCGGGCCGAAATCTTCCCGGAAATGCTTCAGTGCGCTCATCACGGGGTAGGGCGTGAAACCGCCCAGTGCGCAGAGCGAGCCGAATTTCATGGTGTTGCAGAGGTCTTCGATGACGGCGACATTCTCCGGCACGCGGTCGCCGGCGCGGATTTTGTCGATGGTCTCGACGCCGCGGGTCGAGCCGATCCGGCAAGGCGTGCACTTGCCGCAGGATTCGATCGCGCAGAATTCCATCGCGAAACGGGCCTGCCGGGACATGTCGACGCTGTCGTCGAACACCACGATGCCGCCATGGCCGATCAGGCCGTCGCGCGCCGCGAAGGCCTCATAATCGAACGGCGTGTCGAACAGCGCCCGTGGAAAATAGGCGCCGAGCGGGCCGCCGACCTGGACCGCCCGGACGGGACGTCCCGTAAAGGTGCCGCCGCCGACATCGTCGACCAACTCGCCGAGCGTGATGCCGAAGGCGACCTCGAACAGCCCGCCATGTCTCACATTGCCGGCAAGCTGGATCGGCATGGTGCCGCGGGAGCGGCCCATGCCGAAATCGGCGTAGGCTTTCGCGCCGCCGGCAAGGATGAAGGGAATTGCCGCGAACGACAGCACGTTGTTGATCACGGTGGGCTTGCCGAACAGGCCTTTATGCGCGGGCAGGGGCGGCTTGGCGCGGACGATGCCCCGCCGGCCTTCCAGGCTTTCCAAAAGCGAGGTCTCTTCGCCGCAGACATAGGCGCCGGCGCCGACCCGGACTTCGAGATCGAAGCTGTACGAGGTGCCGCCGATGCCCGTACCGAGATAGCCGGCGCGCTTCGCCGCGGCGATGGCCGCGTTCATCGCCTCGACCGCATGCGGATATTCGGAGCGAATGTAGATGTAGCCTTTGGTGGCGCCGACCGCGACGCCCGCAATGGTCATGCCTTCGATCACAACGAAGGGGTCGCCTTCCATGATCATGCGGTCGGCGAAGGTGCCGCTGTCGCCTTCATCGGCGTTGCAGACAATGAATTTCCGGTCGGCGCTGGTCTGAGCGACGGTCTTCCATTTGATGCCGGTCGGAAAACCAGCACCGCCGCGGCCGCGCAATCCGGAGGCGGTGACGTCGGCGAGGATGGCATCCGAGGTCAGCGTCAGCGCGCGTTCGAGACCCTTGTACCCATCATGGGTACGGTAATCCTCCAGCGAGCGCGGATCGACCACGCCGCATCGCGCGAAGGTCAGGCGGGTTTGCCGCTTCAGCCACGGAATCTCCTCGGCGATTCCGAGTCGAAGCGTATGCGGGCCGTCCGCGAGCATCGCGTCGAGCACGGACGCGACGTCGGCCTCGGTCACCGGACCAAAGGCGACGCGCCCCTGAGCGGTTGCGATTTCGACCATCGGCTCCAGCCAGTACAGGCCGCGCGAGCCTGTTCTGACCATTTCGATGGCCATGCCGCGCTTCGCTGCCGCCTGCTCCAGCGCCGATGCGACTTCGTCGGCACCGACGGCGATCGCGCCGGCATCGCGCGAAACAAAAATACGTAAGGTCATCGTTGCGCCTCCGCGACCAGCGCGTCGATGCGCGCTTCGTCCAGCCGTCCGACCACGCGGCCATCCAGCATCGCCGACGGTGCGGTGGCGCAGAGGCCGAGGCAATAGATCGGCTCCAGCGTTACGCGCTCATCCGGCGTGGTATTTCCGATCGCAATGCCGAGTTGAGCCTCGGCGCGCGCCGCCAGCGCGTCGCCGCCGGCAGCCTGACAGGCCTCGGCGCGACACAATTTCAGGACGTGCCGGCCGGCGGGCTTGTGGCGAAAATCGTAGTAGAATGTGAATACGCCGTGGACCTCGGCCCGCGACAGGTTCAATGCGGACGCGATCATGGGTATGGCCGGCTCCGGCACATAGCCGAAGGCTTCCTGCAGCGCGTGCAGGATCACCAGCGTCGCACCTTCAAGGTGCGTGTGCTCCGCGATGATTTCGGCCCCGCGGGTCGCATTCCATGGTTCGTTGACTGGCATCATCCGCGTTCTCTATCAGGGGCTTATTAACTGAACGTAGAAGAATTGGAATCGGTCCAAAGATCAATAAAGCTGTCTCATGGGGCGATAGGGAAAGGCGATCGATAGGGATATGATATCAGCTGATATGAAAAT
>JBAVEE010000287.1:0-4177 GCA_049587575.1 Bradyrhizobium sp. | reverse complement strand
ACTGAACGAAGGTCGTGCGGTCCACTTCTTCCAGTTCAAGGACTAGCCGAGGTGGTTGGCCGTTGGCCGCATCAAGCACATAGGCGTTGGCGATCCTGGCCGGGCCGGTGAGATCAAACACAATCCGCGAGCCGCCCGGCATCACCAGACCGTAGCGGAACGCCTTGATCAGCCCTCGCCCGGTACCGGCGCCGGCCGGCAGCTGAAAGCTGAGTTGCGGGACATCGACGACCACGCGATAGGGATCGGCAAGCGGAAAGGCCCTAAACGAAATGGTCTGGTCGAGATCGAGGATGAAGCGGGTCTGCTTGGCGTCACCCGCCAGTCGAGCATCCGAGGCCACCGGAAAACGTGACGCGCCCGTCGGTTTCGATGGCTGGCCTTCGCCTACACCGCCGATGGCACCCTGCGAACACAGCAATGCTGCGGCGCACAACAGCACGCAGCTCAGCAAAACTTTATGATTTGCGCGGCTCGCCAACGAATCGATGCCTCCGAGCAGCCCTCTTAGCGCAATAGAACCACAGGGTTAACGGCTGCTTAAGGCTCTCGCGGCGAATAAGACCGAGTGTTGCCGAGCGGCGACGCTTCCCTTGCACCCGGGGACCAATCCACGTATGTAGGAAGGGCTGACGGCTAAAACTCCCGGTTGTGTCGCGTTCAGCCTCCCGGTGCAGCGCCGGAACCTCCCTTGGAGATTCCAGCGTCTTTCCGATCCCTCCACGGCCAGCGCAGCGCGCGGTTGACAAGGAGCGGCGGTTTCGAGCCCGAGCGGCGTCCGTTCCCAGGTTACCAACTTGTTCCAGGGACGGCTTTGGATACGGCTTAACCGGTTATCGGGCCGCAGGGCTCCGATATGCGATGGCCGGCTGGCGCCTTGGCGCCGCGCCGGGTCGTCAGCGACAGACAAGGCGGCGCTTTTTGCCGCCAACGTGTTCAGACGGGCCGACGCTTGATGCGCCAGACTGTGTTGCCGACCATGATCCACGGAAGAATAGCGCCGACGCGGAGCGAGAGCTCTGCGCGTCGTCTTGCATCCTTGGAATCCCGTTCGGCTGGGCGCCCCGGGTTGCGTTTTGGCCTTCCCCTCACCCCCGAATCAGGTGGACCGTCGCGTCACCCGGCCGCGCGATACGCGCGCGCCGTGATACGCGCCCGCCGCCGTCAAGAGTCCCAAAATGCCCAACAAAATGCTAATCGATGCCACCCACCCGGAAGAGACCCGGGTCGTTGTGGTCCGCGGCAATCGCGTCGAAGAGTTTGATTTCGAGACCGCTCAACGCAAGCAGCTTCGCGGCAACATCTATCTCGCCAAGGTCACGCGCGTCGAGCCGTCACTGCAGGCGGCCTTCATCGAGTACGGCGGCAATCGCCACGGCTTTCTCGCCTTCAGCGAAATTCATCCGGACTATTACCAAATTCCGGTCGCCGATCGCCAGGCGCTGATCGAAGCGGACGAACGCGCTCATCGCGAGGCCGAGGAAGAATCCGAAAACCGTTCCAGCCGGCGCCGGCCGCGTCACCGCAACTCGCGCCGCCGCGGCAATGGCGAGCGCATCCAGAGCGAGGTCGTCGAGAACGCAGCCGCCGATCCGTCCCAGGCCGCGCAGCCGCATGACGCCGAGCTTCACCACGCCGATGCCGGACATCATGATGATGCCGAGCATCATGATCACGATCATCATGAACATTCGCACGATCACGAACATGCGCATGACGAGCACGGCCATTTTGATGCGGGCGAGACGCCGGCAGCGGTGACCGCGCCCGATCCGGCTGCTGCCGAGATGTCAGCCGCGGCGCCGGACATCTCCGTCAGCGCGGGAACTCACGAAGAGCACGCCCATGATGAGGCCAACCACGAGGAATATGCGCGGGAAAACGCCGCCTATGCGGACGACGCGGCGCAGGCCGAAGACCATGGCGAGGAGCACGCCGCCTCCGAACACGCCACCGCCCCGGATGGCGACGAAAACCACGACGATGAAGACGACGGCGACGAGGCCGAGGAAGAAGTCGTGGAATCCGTCGGCGGCGACGACGTGCTGGAAGAGGTGCCCGAGCGCGCCTTCCGCCCGCGCCGCCAGTACAAGATCCAGGAAGTCATCAAGCGCCGCCAGGTGATGCTGGTGCAGGTCGTCAAGGAAGAACGCGGCAACAAGGGCGCCGCGCTGACCACGTATCTGTCGCTCGCCGGCCGCTACGCGGTATTGATGCCCAATACCGCGCGCGGCGGCGGCATCAGCCGCAAGATCACCAGCGCGCAGGATCGCTCGCGGCTGAAGGAAGTCGTGCAGGATCTCGATGTTCCGGAAGGCATGGGCATCATTCTGCGCACCGCGGGCGCTTCCCGCACCAAGCCCGAGATCAAGCGCGACTTCGAGTACCTCATCCGCATGTGGGAAACCGTGCGCGACATGACCCTGAAGTCGCAGGCGCCGACACTGGTCTACGAAGAGGGCTCGCTGATCAAGCGATCGCTGCGCGACCTCTACAACAAGGAAATCGACGAGATTCAGGTCGCGGGCGAAGCCGGCTATCAGGAAGCCCGCGATTTCATGAAGATGCTGATGCCCTCGAATGTGCGCGCGGTGAAGCAATACCGCGACGGCCAGCCGCTGTTCTCGCGGATGGGTGTCGAGAGCCAGCTCGATGCGATGTTCTCGCCGACCGTGCAGTTGCGCTCCGGCGGCTACATCGTGATCAACCAGACCGAGGCGCTGGTCTCGATCGACGTCAACTCCGGCCGCTCGACCCGCGAGCATCACATCGAAGACACCGCGCTCAAGACCAACCTCGAAGCCGCCGAGGAAGTCGCGCGGCAGCTTCGGCTACGCGACCTCGCCGGCCTGATCGTCATCGACTTCATCGACATGGACGAGAAGCGCAACAACCGTGCGGTGGAGCGCAAGCTCAGCGATTGCCTCCGGCAGGACCGCGCCCGAATCCAGGTCGGACGCATCTCGCATTTCGGACTGCTCGAGATGTCGCGCCAGCGCATCCGCGCCAGCGTGCTGGAGAGTTCGACCGAGCCCTGCCCGCAATGCGGCGGCAGCGGCCATGTACGTTCGGTTTCCTCGGTGGCCTTGCAATTGCTGCGCGGCCTTGAGGAAATATTGATGAAGGGCGCGACCCACAATCTCGTGGTGCGGACCCGAACCGATGTCGCGCTTTACGTTCTCAATCACAAGCGCGGCCATCTGCGCGACCTCGAGAACAGCTTCAAGGTAACCCTTGCGGTGATCGCCGACCCGACGGTAACCGGCCAGCAGTCCTTTGTCATCGATCGCGGCGAACAGGTGCACACGCTGGAGGCCGCCAAGGCGCTGCTGGCGGCGCAGGTGGCAGCGTTCCCGCCGCAGCTGGAGGAAGCATTCGACGAGGACGAGCCGTTCGACGTCGAAGTCGAATCGGAGGTGGAAACCGAAGAGACCGAAGGGCTCACCGGGGATTCCGCCGGCGGCGAAGAGGCCGGCACCGAAGCCGGAGCCGAGGGTCCGCGGCGCAAGCGGCGTCGACGGCGGCGCGGCCGGGGCAGCGAGGCACGCGAAGATGGCTCGGCGCGTGACGAGAGCGGCATCGCGCGCACGGCTCCCGGGCCAACCGAGGTTGCGGGCCCGGGCACCGACGAGAGTGATTCCGACGAGGACGAAACCGAGGAGCAGCCCGGCGTGGTTCGCGCCGATCAGGCCGCAGAGGGCGAGCGGCGGCCCCGCCGTCGCGGACGTCGCGGCGGACGCCGCCGGCGTGGCGGGCCTGAGGACGGTCTGGCCGGATCGATTGTGGACGAACTCGGGCCGGCATCGGCGCCGGAGGTGACGAGCGCCGTTGCCGATTTCGACGGATATTCGGCGCAACCGTCGCTGCCGGTGGTGCAGCCCGAATCCATTGCGCCGCCGCCAGAGCAACCATTGGCGGATCGCAGCCAGCCGGAAGAGCCACGAACATCCACTGAGGCGGAGAGCGCGCAAGAGGCCGAACGGGCCGCGGCGCGGCGTCGCTCGACGGTGCGCGAGAAGGTGAGTTTCCCGGTCAATGCCCAGCCTGACGCGGCCGCGCCGGTCAACCACAGCCAGCCGGCCCCGGCACCAGCTCCGCAAACCGCTTCCGAGACGGCCACCGACACCCAGCCCCGCCGCGCCGGATGGTGGTCGCGGCGCTTCGGCAACGGCGAATA
>JBAVEE010000286.1:0-5552 GCA_049587575.1 Bradyrhizobium sp. | reverse complement strand
GCCCGCGACCGCATCGAGCTCAGGATCGACGTCGATCCCAACATCGGGAATTTCGTTGCCGACGGCAGCCGGGTGGTGCAGGTGCTGTATAATCTGCTGGCCAACGCCGTCGGATTTTCACCGCCGGATTCCACGATCACGCTGAGCGCCAGCCGCACCGAGCACAATGTGGTGTTTGCGGTGACCGATCTCGGTCCCGGCATTCCGTCCGACGTCAAGGACAAGGTGTTCGACTGGTTCGAGAGTCATTCCAACGGATCGCGGCACCGCGGCGCCGGGCTCGGTCTGCCGCTGGTGAAATCCTTCGTCGAACTGCACGGCGGCAGGGTACGCGTCGATTCGATCGTCGGCAGGGGAACCACCGTCACCTGCGACTTTCCGATCGATCAGGCCGCGCATCGCAACGCCGCGGAATGACCGGCCTCACGACATTCTCGCTTGCGCTCGCGAACGAGACGGCGACCGCCAGCCTGATGGCCGATCTTGCCATGCTGATCGGCCCCGGCGACGTCATCACCCTCTCGGGCGATCTCGGCGCCGGCAAGACCGCCGCGGCGCGCGCCCTGATCCGCTATCTCGCCGGCGACGATTCGGTCGAGGTTCCAAGCCCGACCTTCACCCTTGCCCAAAGCTACGAACTGCCGGCGTTCCCGCTGGTCCATGCCGACCTTTACCGCATCAACGATGCCGCGGAGCTGGAGGAGATCGGTCTGTCGCCCTTGCCGGAAGGCACCGTAGCGCTGATCGAGTGGCCCGAGCGCGCGCCCGCCGCGCTCCCGCAAGACCGAATCGACATTGCGCTGAACCATCGCCCGGCGCTGGGATCGAACGCCCGCGCCGCTGAGATCACCGGCTACGGAAAAGCCGCCGCGCAAGTCGCCCGGCTCGAGGCGTTGCGGCAATTTCTGACCGACGCCGGCTTCGCCGACGCCAAGCGTCAGCGCATGGCCGGCGATGCGTCGACGCGGTCATATGCGCGGCTGGTCCGCGACGATGGCGCCGTCATTCTGATGAACTCACCGCGGCGGGCCGACGGGCCGGCGATCTATGACGGCAAATCCTACAGCGCGGCGGTGCATCTGGCCGAGGACGTCAAGCCGTTCGTCGCCATCGCCAATGGCCTGCGCGAGCGCGGCTTCTCGGCGCCGGCAATCCATCACGCCGACCTCGACGCCGGCTTCCTGATCACCGAGGATTTCGGCAGCGAAGGCTTTATCGAAGGCGATCCACCCCGCCCGATTGCGGAACGCTATGAAACCGCCGTCGATATGCTGGCGGCGTTGCACCGTGAAGCACTGCCTGAAGTCTTGCCGCTGGCGCCGCACATCACCTATGCCATTCCTACTTTCGACATCGACGCCATGCTGGTCGAGATCGGATTGATGCTCGAATGGTATCTGCCCGATCGCGGCGCCGAGCCGACCAGCAACATGCGCGCCGAGTTCGCCGCGACGTGGCGCGATTTGCTGGGCAAGCCGGCCGCTGTTCCCAAAACCTGGGACAAGACCTGGGTGATGCGGGACTTCCATTCGCCCAACCTGATCTGGCTCGGCGAGCGATCGGGGATTTCGAGAGTGGGGATCATCGACTTTCAGGACACCGTGCTGGGTCCGGCCGCCTATGACCTGGTCTCGCTATTGCAGGATGCGCGGATCGATGTGCCCGAACAGCTCGAACTGGCCCTGCTGACGCGCTACATCAAGGCAAGGCACACCGCGGACGACACGTTCGATCCGGCGGGTTTCGCCGGGATTTATGCGATCATGTCGGCGCAGCGCAACACGCGGCTGCTCGGCACTTTCGCACGGCTCAACCGGCGTGACGGCAAGCCGCAATATCTGCGCCATCAGCCACGGATATGGACCTATCTGACGCGTTCGCTGGCGCACCCCGTACTCGCCGGTCTTCGGGAGTGGTATTCCGCCAACGTCCCGGCACCGGGCCCGTAGTTTACCGGTTGTTAGCCGCCTTCGCCTTAATCTGGGCGGGGAGACCCCTGCCGCAAGCGCGGGGGCGGCTGCATGAGGGTGGAGCGAGAGATGGTGGCAGAACGGCGCAAGGGCGAGCGTGTCACATTCGAGCGCGGGATCGCCGCGCATATGATGGGCATCGACGGCACCTGGCGGCGCGATTGCACCATGGAAGATATTTCGGAGACCGGCGCCAAACTCACCATCGAGGGCTCCGTCGAGGGGTTGCATCTCAAGGAATTCTTCCTGCTGCTGTCGTCGACCGGCCTGGCCTACCGCCGCTGCGAATTGTCCTGGGTCAATGGCGACCAGATCGGGGTCAACTTCCTTAAAACGGGTGAAAAGAAGAAAAAGACGGCACGTCGCGCAACTGCCGACACTTGAGCCCGGATCGGGGCCCCGTCTTACCACCGTCATGTCGGTCGACTAAGGCGATCAACCAATGATGCGCCGGCGGAATCATCATGGTATGATTTGCGCTAGTTCTGACGACTCGCGCGTATCTTGATCGCAAAGCCAGTCGCCGCTCTTGCGGGATACGCTGGGAACAACGGTTCGAGAAATTTCTGGAATGTCCGTCACCCCCACCAAAGCCATGGTCCTCGCCGCCGGTCTCGGCCTGCGCATGCGCCCCCTGACGGAGCGGATGCCAAAGCCGCTGGTCCCCGTGGCGGGCCGCGCGTTGCTCGATCATGTGCTCGACAAGCTCGGCGATGCCGGCGTCAACGAAGCCGTCGTCAATGTCCACTATTTGCCCGACCAGATCATCGATCACGTCGCGGCGCGCATGAAACCCCGCGTCACCATCTCCGATGAGCGTGACCAGGTGCTCGGCACCGGCGGCGGCGTCGTCAAGGCGTTGCCGTTGCTCGGCCAGGCGCCGTTCTTCCATGTCAATGCGGACACCCTGTGGATCGATGGCGTGCGGCCCAATCTGGCGCGGCTGGCCGAGGCGTTTGATCCCGCGCGCATGGATGTTCTGCTGCTGATGGCGCCGACGGCCAGCAGCATCGGTTACGACGGCCGCGGCGATTATGCGATGCTGGCCGATGGCGCGCTGCGCAAGCGCCGGGAACATCAGGTTGTGCCCTTCGTCTACGCGGGAGCTGCGATCATGTCGCCGTCGCTGTTCGCCAATGCCCCAAAGGGCGAATTCCCGCTGACCCAATTGTTCGATTCCGCCAACGAGCGGGAGCGGCTGTTCGGCCTGCGGCTGGACGGCGTATGGATGCATGTCGGAACCCCCGACGCGGTTCAGGCGGCCGAGGAGGCCTTTCTCGAGAGCGTGGCGTAAGCCCCGTCATCGCCTCCGGCGAAGGTCGTCATGCTGCGCGAAAGCGGGCATCCAGTACGCCGCGGCATCTCGATTTCACCGCTATTTCGCTGGAATACCGCGTCACCCGCCTTCGCCGGTGATGACCGCAACCAGGGCGCATGACCCGCGTCGGTCGAATTAGAAATCGCACCCAAAATTCGCCCGTGCCATGATGCCGCCTGATCCCGAATCAGGAAGCCCATGCGCGTTTTCAGCGTTCCAGTATCAGCGCCATTCCTGCGCACCGTCATTGCCGCGCTGGTCGAGGGCAGGCTGGTTGACGGTTTCGAGGCCCGCGCGCATCCGGAAAGGCTGGCGCAGGCAACACTCTACCTTCCGACCCGGCGCTCGGGACGCATGGTACGGGAAATCTTTCTCGACGAGCTCGGCACGGAGGCCGTGCTGCTGCCCCGCATCGTCGCACTCGGCGACATCGACGAAGACGAGCTGGCGTTTGCCGGGGACGGTGAGCCGTTCGGGGGGACGGCGCCGCTCGATATCCCGCCAAGGCTCGGCGAGCTCGATCGCCGGCTGACGCTTGCCAATCTCGTCGCGGCGTGGGCGAAACGTCCGGTGTTGGCGCCGCAGGTGGTCGGCGGGCCGGCCTCGACGCTGGCGCTGGCCGGCGACCTGGCGCGCCTGATGGACGACATGGTCACCCGCGGCGTCGGCTGGGACGCGCTCAACGGGCTGGTGCCGGATCAACTCGACAAATATTGGCAGTACTCGCTCCAATTCCTGCAGATTGCGCGACAGGCCTGGCCCGCACATCTGCAGGAAATCCAGAAAATAGAGCCGGCGACGCGGCGCGATCTGCTGATCGATGCCGAAGCCAGGCGCCTGACCGCGCATCCCGACGGTCCGGTGATCGCGGCGGGCTCGACCGGATCGATGCCGGCGACGGCGAAATTCCTGCACGCCATTGCGACGCTTCCGCAAGGCGCGGTGGTCCTGCCGGGACTGGATACCGATCTCGACGACGACGCCTGGCAGATCATTGGCGGTATCCGGGATGCGCACGGCAGATTCACGATGCCTCCGGCGTCGAACCATCCGCAATGCGCGATGCACGCCCTGTTGAGCCGGTTTGGGATCAAACGCGGCGACGTCGAGATCCTCGGCAAGCCGGCGCCGCAGGGACGCGATGTATTGATTTCCGAAGCGATGCGGCCCTCAAACGCGACCGCTCAATGGCAGCGGCGGCTGGCCGAGCCCGGCATCGCCGACAGGATTTCGCGCGGCATGACCAAACTCGCCGTGATCGAGGCTGACAATTCCGAGATGGAAGCGCTGGCGATCGCGGTGGCGATGCGCGAGGCGCGGCATCTCGAAAAGTCGGCGGCGCTGGTGACACCGGACCGTGCGCTGGCGCGGCGTGTGATCGCCGCGCTTGGCCGCTGGAATCTCGCTTTCGACGATTCCGGCGGCGATGCGCTGATGGACACGCCGGCCGGGATTTTCGCACGGCTCGCCGCCGAAGCCGCGGCGAAACAGCTCGAACCGCCGACGCTGTTGGCGCTGCTGAAGCATCCGCTGTGCCGGTTGGACGGCGCGCAAGGCGCCTTCAGGAAGCCCGCCGAGGCGCTCGAACTGGCGCTGCTGCGCGGCACGCGGCCGCAGGCCGGATGCGCCGGACTGGTGCAGGACCTTGTCCGCTTTCGCCGCGAGCTGGCAAACTTGCGGGCGGGCACGACGTCCTCGCTGCACGGGTCAGAACCACGGACCGGGCTGACCGAGGAAGAACTCGACGGCGCGCATCGGCTGATCGTCCAGTTGCAGCGCGCGCTGGCGCCGCTCGAAAGCCTCAATCCCTCGAAGGCGCATGATTTTGCCGAACTGGCGCAACGCCATCGCAGCGTCCTGATCGAGCTGTCGCGCGATGAGCTTGGCGTCGCATCCGTCTTCGAGGGGCCCCAGGGATCGGCGCTTGCCTCGGCGTTCGACGACCTGCTCGGCGAGCGCCCGCAAAGCGGCCTGATGGTCCAGCTGACGGACTACCCGGAAGTTTTCCAGACCGCGTTTGCCGATCGCATGGTGCGGCGACCGGAGGGGGCCAACGTTCATCTGAAGATTTATGGCCCCCTGGAGGCGCGGCTGACGCAATCCGACCGCGTCATCATTGGCGGCTTGGTCGAAGGGGTCTGGCCGCCGGCTCCGCGGATCGATCCCTGGCTGAGCCGACCGATGCGGCACGAGCTGGGTCTCGATCTGCCGGAGCGGCGCATCGGTCTCTCCGCGCACGACTTCGCCCAGTTGCTCGGCGCCGA
>JBAVEE010000285.1:0-9505 GCA_049587575.1 Bradyrhizobium sp. | reverse complement strand
GGTCTGTTGGGATGGCCTTCGATTGCCAGATTTTCCCGGGAGCCTGCATGTCGCGTCAGATCGACTATTATTTCTCGCTTCAATCGCCGTGGGCCTATATCGGGCACAAATTGTTCCGGGAGGTCGTCAGGACCTATGATCTCAACGTCAACCACAAGCCCGTGGTGCTGGTGGATCTGTTTTCGGAAACCGGCGGGCTGCCCTTGCTGAAGCGCCATCCGGTGCGACAGCGTTATCGCATGATTGAACTGCAGCGCTGGCGCGACAAGCGTGGCCTGACATTTCATCTCCAGCCCGCGAACTGGCCCTTCAACGCGCGGCTCGCCGACGGCATCGTGATCGCGGCGATCGAGGCCGGCCACGATCCCGATCCATTCCTGCGTCGCGCCTATGCCGCGGTATGGGAAGACCAACTTAACCTCGCGGACCCCGCGACCCTGGTCAAGCTGGCCGACGAATCCGGACTTCTCGGCAAGCAACTGGTGGAGCGTTCGGGAACGGATGAGATCGGCAAGATTTACGAGCAGAATCGCCAGGACGCGCTGGCAGGCGACGTCTTCGGTTCGCCGGCCTATGTGCTGGACGGCGAGGTATTCTGGGGACAGGATCGGATCGAATTGCTCGTGGACGCGTTGAAGTCCGGTCGCGCGCCCTATCGTTCGCAAGTTTAGGACCAGGGGCAGGATCAGAACAAGGAAGACCCGATCGGCCTTGAGGCGGAGCACCCCCATGAGCGCAGCGACATCGCCTTTGAAATTCACCATCGCCGTTGCGGCTTTGATTTCCTGGTCGGGCTTTTGGCTTGGCGGAATGGGAGGTGCCGCCGCGCAATCGCTGCCCGACGAGGAGAACGGACGGTACACGCTGTCGCCGGTTGCCGATGGCGTGATCCGATTGGATACCCGCACCGGCGCCGTTTCGACCTGCAGCAACACCGGCGCGGGCTGGGCCTGCCATGTCGTGCCCGACGAACGCGCGGCGCTCGACGCGGAGATCGGCCGGCTGCAGGCGGAGAACGAAGGATTCAAGACGGAGCTGGAAAAACTCAAGGCCGATCTGGCGGCGCGCGAGCCCACCGTCACCGGCAAGATCGATGAACCGCTGCCGAAGACGGACTCACTCAAGCCGCCCGAGCCGAAGGTGTCCGAGGGTGAGCGCAAAATCGAAATTCCATTGCCGAGCGACCGCGACATGGATCGGGTGATGTCGTTTCTGGAGCAGGCGTGGCGGCGGCTGGTCGAGATGGCCAACCGGATGCAGAAGGATGTGAGCGGCAAGATTTGACGGCCCGCGCATAATCCCTCTGCGTGTCGTCCCTGCGAAAGCAGGCAGCGACCCAGAACCACCGCAGCCGGCTGTTCGCAAGGGTATCGATTCCGGCCGCCTGAAATCGAGACGCCGCGGCGGTCTCTGCTCTTGCAGGGACGACGGAGAGACAGGGTTCATGACTTCACCGAAATCGCTCTCGCGTTCTGCATTGTCCAGCGTCGGCGCCAACGCGATCGTATCTTCACTGCTCGCGGTTCAAACTTCCGGACGCGGCTTCGTCGATTTGACCGCCGAGATTGCGGGTTTTGTGAAGGATGCCGGCGCCATCGAGGGCCTGGTGACGCTGTTCGTACGCCATACCTCGGCGTCTCTGACGATCCAGGAAAACGCCGATCCGTCGGTGCTCGCGGATTTGATAACCGCGCTCGATCGCCTCGCGCCGGAGAACGCCGGATGGCGCCACGACACCGAAGGCCCCGACGACATGCCTGCCCATGTCAAGACCATGCTGACGGCGACCTCGCTACAAATCCCGGTCCTGAAGGATGAACTGATGCTGGGAAGGTGGCAGGCGATTTACCTGATCGAGCATCGTCTGCGTCCGCATCGCCGCGAGATCGTGTTGCAGTTTGCCGGAGCGGCAGGCCTTGAACAGGCAGCCGCAAAATGAAACCGGCCGCGGAGCGATCCGCGGCCGGCTTGTTGCGCAGGCGATGTCCGGGCAACGGTTGCCCGGACGGCGAGGCGATCAGTTGGTTCTGATGTCCACGTCCTTGGTTTCCGGCAGAAACAGGAAGCCGACGACCAGGCTCATGGCCGCGATGATGACCGGATACCACAGACCGGAGTAGATATTGCCGGTCGCGGCAACGATCGCAAACACCGTCGCGGGCAGGAAGCCGCCGAACCAGCCGTTGCCGATGTGATACGGCAGCGACATTCCGCTGTAGCGGATCCGGCTCGGGAACAGTTCAACCAGCCATGCCGCGATCGGGGCATAAACCAGCGTCACGTAGATCACCAGCACCCAGAGCAAAAGCACCGTCATCACATGGTTGATGTCGGCTGGATCGGCCGAAGCCGGATAGCCGTGGGCCTTGATCGCAGCAGCCAACGCCTTGGCGAAATCCGGCGAAGTCGACGTCAGGGTCTGTTCGCCGATCTTCACCTGCGCCGGGGTGCCCTTCGGTGCCACCTGGTTGTTGTAGTTCACCGACAGGTTGACCAGCGCCGATTTGGCGATGTCGCAACCGGTGGTGAATTTCTCGGTGCCGGTTGCCTTGAACTGGAACGAACATTCGCTGGGGTCGGAAATTACCGTCACCGGCGACGCCGAGAGCGCGGTTTCAAGTTTCGGATTGGCGAAGTGGGTAATTCCCTTGAAGATCGGGAAATACGTCACCGCCGCCAGCAGAAAGCCGGCAAGAATGATCGGCTTGCGGCCGATCTTGTCCGACAGCCAGCCGAAGAGGACGAAGCCGGGCGTGCCCAGCGCCAGCGCGATCACGATCATGATCTGCGCCGTCACGCCTGGAACCTTGAGCGTCTGGGTCAGGAAGAACAGCGCGTAGAACTGCCCGCCGTACCAGACCACGGCTTCGCCGGCGGTCGCTCCCAGCAGGGCCAGGATTGCGATCTTGGCGTTCGACCATTCGCCGAAGGCTTCGCCCAGTGGCCGCTTCGAGGTTTTGCCCTCGGCCTTCATCTTCGCGAAGATCGGCGACTCGCTCAGGCTCAAGCGAATCCAGATCGAGACCGCGAGCAGGATGCCTGATAGCAGGAACGGAATGCGCCAGCCCCAATCGCCGAACGACGCTTCGCCCATCCAGGTGCGAATACCCAGAATGAGCAGCAGCGCCATGAACAGTCCCAGGGTCGCCGTGGTCTGAATCCATGAAGTGTAGTAACCGCGCTTGTTGGCTGGCGCATGCTCGGCGACGTAAATCGCAGCTCCGCCATACTCGCCGCCGAGCGCAAGGCCCTGCACGAGACGCAGGCCGATCAGCACGATCGGCGCAGCGATGCCCCAGGTTGCATAGCCCGGGATCACGCCGATGAAGAAGGTGCCGATGCCCATCAGGGTCATCGTGATCAGGAAGGTGTATTTGCGGCCGATCATATCGCCGAGACGGCCGAAGATCAGCGCGCCGAACGGGCGCACCGCAAAACCAGCGGCAAAGGCCAGCAGGGCGAAGATGAAGCCCACATTCGGCGGCACGTTGGAGAAAAAGTATTTCGCGAGGAAAGCGCCCAGCGTTCCGTAAATGTAGAAGTCATACCATTCGAAGACGGTACCCAATGAGGAAGCGAAAATGACCTTTCGCTCCTCCGCGGTCATGCCCCCGGTACGGGCATCGGTGCCCGCTATTGCTGCCATCGTCATTGTTCGCTCCCGAAATCGTTAATGCAAAGCTCGCCCCCATGCGCCCGACCTTGCCAGATCGGCCACGAGGTTGTGCTTACGGTAACATCGCCGTGAAACCCCTCCCAATAAGACTTTTGGCCCGCCGCACCGAAAGATCTGGATACTTTTCAAATCCGGGACCAGCGGAATCTCGCCTTTCGGGGTAGCGGACCACCTGCGCGCTTTTGCCCTATTGCGGCGCACAAAGGGGATGCGAATTAACCGGTATTCCGTATCGCGAGATTGTACGCTTGCATGCGGTCGTCCGCCGGAGGACAATTCTACCGACAAAACGGCTCTGCAAGCTCCGGGAGGTGCTCACGGGTTCGCCGTCACCCTCTTGCCAAGAAATAGATGACTGCCGCTGCCAGCACCCACCTCGTTATCGCCGACGACCATCCGCTGTTCCGGGACGCCCTGCGGCAGGCGGTCGCGAGCGTCGTAACGTCCGCCAGGATTGACGAGGCGGGATCGTTTGAGGAACTGACCGCGCTGCTTGAGCAGGATTCCGATGTCGATCTGGTCCTGCTCGATCTGACGATGCCCGGAATCTCCGGCTTCTCCGGTCTGATTTATCTGCGCGCTCAATATCCCGCCATTCCCGTCGTGATCGTGTCCGCCAGCGACGATGGTGGCACCATCCGAAGGTCGCTGGATTTCGGCGCTTCCGGGTTCATTCCAAAGCGTTTTGGCGTCGATACGCTGCGCGATGCGATTATGAAGGTGATGGATGGCGACGTCTGGATACCGCCGGACACCGACCTGTCATCCGCCGTCGATCCGGAGATGACGCGCCTGCGCGACCGGCTGGTGACGCTGACCCCGCAGCAGGTGCGGGTGCTGATGATGCTGTCGGAAGGCCTGCTCAACAAGCAGATCGCCTACGAGCTTGGCGTGTCGGAGGCAACGATCAAGGCGCATGTGTCGGCGATCCTGCAAAAGCTCGGCGTCGAGAGCCGAACCCAGGCCGTGATCGCGGCTGCGAAAATTGCCGGCGGCCAATGGCGTCAAGGCACGCCGCCGGCGTAATAAGGCCGGCTGCCCTTCGGCGAATACCCGAGTTCGATGCCCGCTTACGGGAAGAGGTCGGATTGCAGAGCA
The DNA here is from genome assembly GCA_049587575.1 of Bradyrhizobium sp. GTDB lineage: Bacteria > Pseudomonadota > Alphaproteobacteria > Rhizobiales > Xanthobacteraceae > Bradyrhizobium. The sequence continues at coordinate 4,731 of JBAVEE010000285.1, read as the reverse complement.
ATCCGGGTGAGAGGGACTCTCCGCCAGTTGCGCTCTCTGAAAGAGTCGCTCGCCCCAGCCCTCTCCCTGCAAGAGCCGAGCGAGAGAGAAGGGCTACTCCGCCGCCACCATCTGTTGCGTGCGCCACTGCCCAAGCAGCGCCCGCAAGCTCGCCGGCTTGACCGGCTTGTTGAGCACCGCGATATTTTCCTCCCGCGCCGCGGCCCGCACATGCGGACTGCGATCGGCGGTGATCAGGATGGCCGGAATGCCCTCGCCGTACCGGCGGCGAATGTCCCGGATCCCGGCGATGCCGTTGCCGCGATCGAGATGATAATCGACCAGCAGACCGGTCACCCGCTTGCCCGCGGCCTCGATCGCCTCGATGGCGGCGTCGGGATCGGCCGCCGCGATCACCTCGGCGTCCCAGGCGGTCAGCAGTGTTCTCATGCCGTCGAGGATCGCGGCATCGTTTTCGATGCAAACAATCAGGGAGCCGCTCATCGGCGTCCTGGAAAGCGGCGTCGCGCTGGTGACGGCCGTGATGTGATTGACGGCCTTCGCGATCGGCACCGTTACCGAAAAGAACGAGCCGCCGCTGATATTGGCGTCGAGCGCAATGCCGTGGTCGAGCACGCGGGCGAGCCGTTCGACGATCGACAGTCCCAGTCCAAGGCCCCGCGCGATCCGCGCGCCCTGCTCCAGCCGGTGAAATTCCTTGAAGATCTCGCCGCGCTTGAGAACCGGAATACCGACGCCGGTGTCGTAGATGCCGATCTGCAGCGATTGGCCGTGGCGCCGGCAGCCGACCAGTACCCGCCCGCGCGGGGTATATTTGATGGCGTTGGAGATCAGGTTCTGCAGCAGCCGCCGCAGCAGCAGACGATCGGATTCCACCGGCAGCGAGCAGGGCACGAATGTCAGCTTCAACCCCTTGGCCCTCGCGATCGGCGCAAATTCGATCTCCAGCGAGCGCATCAGATCGCCGATCTTGAAACCCGAGATCGACGTCGTCATGGCTCCGGCGTCGAGCCTGGAAATATCCAGCAGCGCCCCGAGGATATCTTCGATCGCTTCCAGGGAATCGTCGATGTTTTCGACCAGCCGGGAATCCTCGCCGCCGGTCTGCCGCTCGACGAGGCTGGTCACATAGAGCCGCGCCGCGTTCAACGGCTGCAGGATGTCGTGGCTCGCCGCCGCCAGAAACCGCGTCTTCGAAATGCTGGCATCCTCGGCCCTGCTCTTGGCCAGCGCCAGTTCCGAATTCAGGCGGGTCAGTTCCTCGGTCCGATCCCGCACCCGCTTCTCCAGCGTGGCGTTGGAGCGTTCCAGCGCTTCGGCAGCCTCGAAAGAGGGCGTGACGTCGGAAAAGGTGATGACGAGCCCGCCGCCGGGCATTCGGTTGGAGCGCACCTCGATCACCATGTGCCGATCCGGCAGGCGCTCCAGATATGGCTCGCCTTCGGTAGTATAGGCAGCCAGCCGCTTTTCCATCAGCGAGTCGCCGAAGCCGGGAGGGCCGATGGCCGCCATGAATTCAAGAATTTCCCTCAACGGGATCCCGAACTGGAAGAGGTGCGGCGGCAACCCCAGGATTTCGCCGAATTGGCGGTTGGAACAGATCAGCTGCAGATCCGCGTCGAACACGGCGATGCCCTGCCGCACATGGTTCAGCGCGGTCTGCAATATCTCTCGGTTGAAATGAAGCGCGGCGTGGGAGTCGTCGAGCAGTTTGAGGGCGGCCTTGGCGGAGACGGTGCGCTTGCGCAGCAGCAGCGACATCACCAGACGCGAAGACGCTGCCCCGATCGAGGATGCGATCAGATGTTCGGCGTGCTGCAGCAATTCGAAATCGGCCGGCGCTGCCGGGTCGAGACGCGTGTTGTGGGTGACGGCAAAGGCTTCGAACGAATGGCGGGCGCGGTCGGGACCGAGATATTGCGCCACGGTGCTCTGGATGTCCTGCACCGTCACCGTGGTGCGCCAGCGACGGAACGCCGGCGTCATCGGCGTCAGCGCGGTTGGCACAAACAGGTCCGCCTGCAATCGTTCGATCGAGGACGGCTGTCGTGCAAGCGAGAGCACGATGTAGGCCACGAGATTGAGCGAAAGCGACCAGAGCACGCCATGCATCAGCGGCGCCAGATCCGCGCCGAACAGCGCCTGCGGCCGCAGCGCGTCGATGCCGAATGGGCCGTGCTGCAGCAGTTGCAGGCCGGCGGTCGATCCGTCCAGGAAGCTCGGCAGGAACAGCGTGTATGTCCACACGGCAAAGCCGACCAGCATGCCCCCCATGGCGCCTCGCGCGGTAGCACGCTGCCAGAACAGGCCGCCGAAGAACGCAGGCGCAAGCTGCGCGATGGCCGCGAAGGACAACAGGCCGATCGCGACCAATTGGGCGTTGCCGAGCGCGCGATAGTAGAGATACGCCATCGCCATGATCGCGAAAATCGCGATGCGGCGAACCCCTAGCAGGAAGCCACCGAAATCCTTCTGGCCGGCGCGGGACTCGCGCCCGCGCTGAAGTACCAGCGGCATCACGATATCGTTCGAGACCATGACCGATAGCGCGACGCATTCCACGATCACCATTGCGGTTGCGGCCGACAGCCCTCCGACGAAGACGCCGATGCTGAGCAATGGAGCATTTCCCTCGATCGGCAGCGCCAGCACGTACATGTCGCTGTCCACGGCGCCGAACGGAAAGGTCACAAGCCCGGCCAGCGCGATGGGGATCACGAACAGGTTGATCGCCACCAGGTAAAGCGGAAACAGCCAGCGCGCGCGGCCCACTTCGGCGTCGCTGGAGCTCTCGACCACGCTGACGTGAAACTGGCGCGGCAGCAGCATGATCGCGCAAAACGACAGCAGCACCATGGTGAGAAAATTGCCGATCGAGGGCGCATAATGGATGGCGCGTACCGCTTCCGGCGTTTTCATCGCGCGCTCGACCAGCTCGATCGGCGTGAACATCCAGAACGTGACGAATGCGCCGGCGGCGATAAAGGCGACCAGTTTGACGATGGATTCGGTGGCGACCGCCAGCATCAGGCCATGCTGGTGTTCGGTCGCGTCGGTCTGGCGGGTTCCGAACAGCACCGCGAACGCCGCCATTGCCAGCGTGGAAATCAGCGCGATATCGCCGATGATCGGAATGGAGGAGAAGGCCTCGTCTTCGCTCAGGATGGTTTCAAGCGACGACGCCACGGCCTTGAGCTGGAGGGCGATGTAGGGCACCGATCCGATGATCGCGATCAGGGCGACGGTTGCGGCAACCGCCTGGCTCTTGCCGTAGCGCGCGGCGATGAAATCGGCGATCGAGGTAATTTTTTGCGATTTTGCCAGATGGATCACGCGGCGCAGCAGCGGCGTGCACAGCGCGATCATCAGGATCGGGCCGATATAGATCGCAAGAAAGTCGACGCTGGTGCGGGTGGCGAACCCGACCGAGCCGAAGAACGTCCAGGAGGTGCAATAGATCGCCAGCGACAGCGGATAGATCAGCGCGCTGGCGCGGCCGCGCTGCGTCGGTGACAGGCGGTCGCCGTAGCTGGCAACGAAAAACAGCAAGCCGATGTAGCCGAAGGCGGCTGCGATCACGCCCCAGTCGTGCAGCATCGCGGCTTACTCCCTTCACATTCGGCGCGCAATTAGCCGGCGCTGCCGCAAACGATCATGGTCGCAAGCAGAGTATAGCCGGATTGGACCGGCAAAGCACGGTGCGTCACCGCCCGGATCCGGGCTATTGCCGCAGGCGGCGGGCGTTCACGCTATTCGGCCGCCAGCGATTTTTCCCGAAGCGGCAGGCCGAGACGATCCCAGACCTGCACCAGCGCTTCGGCGAGCTGATCGATCAACCCGTCGTCATGATACGGTGACGGCGTGATCCGCAGCCGCTCGGAGCCCTTGGCCACCGTCGGATAATTGATCGGCTGGATGTAGATGCCGTGCTCTTCGAGGAGAATATCGCAGGCGCGTTTGCACTTTTCCGGGTCGCCGACGAACAGCGGCACGATATGGGTGTCGCTCGACATCACCGGCAGGCCGGCGGCAGTCAGGATCACCTTGACGCGGGCGGCGCGATCCTGGTGGCGTTCGCGCTCCCAGCTCGAGGTTTTGAGATGCCGGATCGCGGCGGTCGCAGCCGAACAGATCGCAGGCGGCAGCGCGGTGGTGAAGATAAAGCCGGGTGCGTAGGACCGGACAGCGTCGACCATCTCGGAACTTCCGGCGATATAGCCGCCGAGGCAGCCGAAGGCCTTGGCGAGCGTGCCTTCGAGGATGTCGATGCGGTGCATGACGCCGTCGCGCTCGGCAATGCCGCCGCCGCGCGGGCCATACATGCCGACGGCATGAACCTCGTCGACATAGGTCATGGCGCCGTAGCGCTCGGCAAGATCGCAGATCTTCGCCAGCGGCGCGATATCGCCGTCCATCGAATACAGGCTCTCGCAGGCGATCAGCTTCGGCCGGTCCGGTCCCGCGGCGCGCAGCAATTCTTCCAGATGCGCCATGTCGCTGTGGCGGAACACCTGGCGCTCGCAGCCGGCCTGGCGGATGCCCTCGATCATCGAATTGTGGTTGAGCGCATCCGACAGGATCAGGCAGTTCGGAATCATCTTGGAGATGGTCGCGATGCCGGTCTGGTTGGAGACATAGCCCGAGGTGAACAGCAGCGCGGCTTCCTTGCCATGCAGGTCGGCCAGCTCCTGCTCGAGTTGCACGAGCGGGTGGTGGGTTCCCGCGATGTTG